>JBNJDC010000092.1:0-5776 GCA_051744565.1 bacterium | reverse complement strand
CGGGAATCCATTTTGAAGTCGATTTTGCCTTTGTCTTTGAATTTGCTTCTACTAAATTTTTTAATTATTCACGCCTGTTGAAGTTTTCAGACATAAAACACAGGGAAGAGAAGCGGGGAGAATCAGCAGAAAAATAGAAATTGTGATGAAAGAAGAGAAAAAAGAGATCAGTTGCAAAAAGCGGTGGGAATCCAGTCTGAATATAGCTACTTTAGGAAACCGATTTTTTTAGGCTGTCTTTTTTTGAAGTTCTATCGAAAGTGGGTGGTCCGAGGTTAATGAACTTACCTTTTGAATTGCAAAACCAATAACCTGCCCGTCTTTATCTACTTTTTCCATTACAGCTTCATGTTCGGTTTCCTTGTAAAAACCTTCTTTTATATCAAAATTAACCTCAAGATAATCCGCTTCTTTATCATACCAGACTTTCACATTTTCTTTTTCCAAACCAGTTCATCCTTTTTAATGGGATCGGTAAAATGAGCAGTTACAATAAAATAATCCGTGGAGCCGTTTTTGATTATTATACACATGTATTTTTCAGTAACAGGGGTTTTAGGATAATGTTTATACGCCAAAGAAACGGAGTTGTCAGACTTTGATTGTTTTACAATATCCGGGTTTCTAAGAGATTCTTTTATTTTATGAAACTGTTTGCTCATTTCCGGATGATTCTCTTTAATGTGCTGCCGTCGTTTTTTTGTGAAACGTATTTGGCGTGATTCCCAATCCAGCAACTGTTTCATGACCTAATTTAATCCCCTCTGTTTTTGTTTAATCTTACTACATTCTGCTGGCATTAGCAATTTTTTAATAATCTTTGTCAGCAGAAAATGGGGATTATGGTGAGAGGAGAGAATAACATAAATTAAATCAATTTTTTAATTCAGGGTGATTCGATAATTTGAGTTCACTACGTCAATAACTACAAATACGAGCCGCTGGCGGCTGGACTGTTTCTTGGATAAAAGTTAAAATTTGTAATTATTGGATGTTATATTTAACAATCATCTTTAGCTTTAAGCTTTTGACTTTTAGCTTTAGGCTGCTTTTATGCGAGGTGGAACTATGAGGAACGTGGGAATTTGCCTGGGGGCTTCAAATATTACTGTTACTGAACTGCTGCCGGGAAATAACGGCCAAAAAGAAATTAAAACTTACGCCCGGGCTCACGAAGGCGATGTCCCTTCTGTCCTTGCCGATTTGAAGAAAAAAAATAAACTGCTGGATGCCGACAGTATCGCTGTTACCGGTCGTAAATTTAAAGACCTGGTTGATCTGCCGACAATAGCTGAACCGGAAGCAGTGGAAAGGGCCTACCAGTTTATTGAGGACGAGCACCCGGGAGTCGACGCTATTGTCAGTGCCGGCGGGGAAACTTTTGTTGCTTATGAGCTTGACTCGAGGGGATTAATCAGTGATGTTCATACCGGTAATAAATGTGCCTCGGGCACGGGAGAGTTTTTTCTTCAGCAGATAAAACGAATGGACCTGGAAGTTGAAGAAGCAATGGAAATTGCCCGGACGGACGATCCCTACCACGTTTCCGGGCGCTGTTCAGTTTTCTGCAAAAGTGACTGCACCCACGCCCTGAACAAAGGGGAGGACAAGGGGAGAATTGTTGCCGGGCTGTGCAATATGATGGCCGATGAAATCACTGAACTTCTGGCCACCACTTCCGCCCAGCGGGTCCTGGTGACCGGCGGCTGTAGCCTTAATTCGGCTCTGATTGCTATTCTTGACCAACGATTTTCCGATGTAATTGTCAGTGATTTCAGCCGTAATTTTGAATCAACGGGAACCGCGCTCTGGGCCCGGGACAGCGCTGTGGCCAGCGGGCGGGGAAAGGGCGAGGTTATCAAGAAGGACCAATCCTCATTTGATTACCTTGAACCGCTTGCGGAATACGAGGACCGGGTGGAATTTCATTCAATTGACAGGGACGAGGTGCAACCGGGCGCGCGCTGCCTGGTGGGGGTGGATGTGGGTTCGACCACGACCAAGGCTGTCTTGATCCGCGAGGAGGACCGGGCGCTGCTGGGCTCAGTTTACCTGCGCACCAGCGGCGATCCGGTGGGGGCGGCCCGGAAATGTTACCGTCAATTAGCCGACCAGGTTGGAGACAGAGAAATAGAGATTATTGGACTGGGAGTAACCGGTTCCGGTCGCCAGATTGTCGGTCTGCATGCGCTTACCGATTCGATTGAAAACGAGATAATTGCCCATGCCCGGGCGGCTGTCCATTTTAATGAAAAGGTGGACACTATTTTTGAAATCGGCGGCCAGGACGCCAAATATACCCACCTGACCCGGGGAGTGCCCACCGATTATGCGATGAACGAGGCCTGTTCGGCGGGGACCGGCTCTTTCCTGGAAGAGTCGGCCTGGGAATCTCTGAATGTTCCGATGGAAGAAATTGAAGATTATGCCCTGGACGGGGACAATCCGCCCAATTTCAGTGACCAGTGCGCGGCCTTTATCAGCAGCGACATAAAAAACGCCATCCAGGAGGGCCTGGCAACCGAGGATATCTGTGCCGGGCTGGTGTATTCAATCTGTATGAACTATTCCAACCGGGTCCAGGGGAACCGGCCCACCGGGGAGCATGTGTTTATGCAGGGCGGGGTCTGCTATAACCGGGCGGTACCCGTGGCAATGGCCGCCCTTACCGGCAAAAATATCGTGGTCCCGCCCGAACCCGGACTGATGGGGGCTTACGGGGTGGCCCTGGTCGTCCAGGAACAGCTGGAGATGGGACTGATAGAGGAAAATAGGTTTGACCTCGATGAGCTGGCTGGCCGTGAAATTAACCGCCTGGATCCGTTTACCTGCCAGGGAGGGAAGGAGGACTGTGACCGGGAATGTGAGATTTCATTGATGGAAATTGAGGATGAAAAATATCCGTTCGGCGGTATCTGCAGTAAATATGAGAATGCCCGCCTGAACCGGGATTTTAACGTCTCAAAGCTGGATATGGTTCGCCGGCGGGAAGAGCAGGCGTTTGAAGAATTCAGCGGTGAGCAGCCCGCTGAGCCGGCGGGGGAGGTGGGCTTGAACCGTTCGCTGCTTACCAACGCTCTTTTCCCCCTGTTTTCCACGTTTTTTAAAGAACTTGGATATGAGGTGGTCATTCCCGATAAAGCCCGCGAGGAAGGGCGACGCAAACAGGGGGCGGCGTTTTGTTTCCCGGTGGAATTGAGTCACGGTTATATTGAAGATTTGGTGGGGGCGGATCCGGATTATATTTTCATGCCCCATGTAAAGGGTCTGCCGGTGGATACCGGCCAGATGCCCGGGACTCTCTGTCCGCTTTCCCAGGGGGAGAGCTACTACCTGAGGGCCTCCCTGGAGGAACTTGCGGAGGATAGAGTCCTGTCAGAAATTTTTGATTTTACCGGTGGATATGCGGATGATTTTGCCCCGTTCTGGCAGATAGGGCGGCGGCTTAATTGCTCGCGGACGAGCAGCAAACTTGCTTTTGAAAAGGCCGTGGAAAAACAAAAACAATTTGAACAGAATTTAACCGCCCGGGGAGAAAAAATACTTGCCGAGCTGGAAGAAAACCCGGACGAGCAGGCGATTGTTTTGTTTGGTCGCCCCTATAACGCCTTTTCCTCCGATGCGAACCTGGGAATCCCCCATAAGTTTGCCTCCCGGGGGGAAAAGATAATTCCCATGGATATGCTTCCACTGGAAGACCAGGAAGTGGAAAAGGAAATGTACTGGTCGATGGGGCAAAAAATATTAAAGGCAGCTTCTTTTGTCAGCGACCATCCCCAGCTTTTTGGCGTCTACATAACAAATTTCAGCTGCGGCCCGGACTCTTTTCTGATAAGTTATTTTCGTCAGCAGATGGGTAAAAAACCTTCTCTAACGCTGGAGTTGGACAGTCACACTGCTGATGCGGGCGTTGATACGCGGATTGAGGCGTTCCTGGATGTGGTTGACAGGTATAAAAAACTTCCGGACGAAGCCCAAACAATAGCTGCCAGCCGGGAATTTCAACCGGCGCGTATCGATGAGGATAAACCGGGGAAACCGGAAGTGATCGATTCGGAAGGCCAGCGGCTCTCCCTGGAAGATGAGCGGGTGAAAATTCTTGTCCCCTCGATGGGGGAGACAGCCAGCCAGGGGATAGCGGCTTCGATGCGCTATGCCGGTTTGAACGCTGAGGCCTGTCCGCCGCCGGCAGAGGAGGAACTGGAGCAGGGGCGGGCCAATACCCTGTGCAAGGAGTGTTTGCCCCTGCAGTTGACCGTGGGCAGCCTGTTCAAATACCTGGAGGATCGCGACGAGGATGAAGTTGTCGTCTATTTCATGCCCGATGCTTCCGGTCCCTGCAGGTTTGGACAATACAATGTTTTTCTGCGGAAGATGATCAGGGAAAGAGAAATAGAAGATGTTGCTTTCTTTTCACCCACCGCGGAGAACAGTTACGCCGGGATGGGGATGAAATTTACCCGGCGAGCCTGGACCTCTATTGTAGCCGGTGATCTGCTGGATGAAATTTACAGTTCACTGCTTGTGCTGGCGGAAAATAAGGAGCGAGCGATAAAAATATTCAACAACTGCCGCCAGCAGGTGTTTGAGGCGATAGCCCGGGCGCCCTGGAAGGATTTAAAGGCCCTGCTGGAAAAAATAAGTACCCGCCTGAGTCATATTCCACTGGAAGGAGATTATTCCTCCGCGCCCAGGGTTGCCCTGACGGGGGAAATTTATGTCCGCAGTGATTCTTTTTCTCGCCAGTTCCTGGTCGAGAAATTGGCGGAAAAAGGAATTATAACCAGGGTTTCTCCCAACGTTGAATGGATTTATTACACCGATTACTGCGTGCAGGAGGAGCTTTCGGCCGGGGTTAACTGGTGGACCAAATTCACCAACCGCCTGGCCGGTATTTTTAAGAAAAAGAGGGAAAAAGATATAAAGGATATAATCGGGGAGACAGGTCTATGCAATGCGAAACCTGTGGATGTGGAAAATTATATTGAAGCGGCGGAAGATATTGTTTCTCCCGAACTTACCGGGGAAGCAATCCTTACGGCGGGCGGTGCTATTGAAGAAATGGTGGATCACGTCAGCGGAGTAATTGCCGTCGGGCCGTTTGGCTGCATGCCCAACCGTGTGGCCGAAGCTTTGCTGCGCGGAGAGCTGGATAATGAAGTGAGAAGGCAGGCCGAGGCGGGGAGTCTGCAGGAAGCGGTAAGTGAGGAATTTCCATCCCTGCCTTTCTTAGCCATAGAAACCGACGGCAGCGCTTTTCCCCAGGTTGTGGAAGCGCGCCTGGAAGCGTTCTGCTTGCAGGTGGAGAAATTAAATGACTTTATTCAGGAAGAAGGCCGGGGACAATTAAAAAGCAGTCAGACTTAATCGGGCGATTTCACGGGAATTAAAAACAGATATTATTATTAACCTCGTGTTCATTTTACAGTTGCAGCTGCTGAGGAGCTTTCCGTGGTTCACAACAAGCAGTATACATAGCTCCGATGACAAAAGTTTTTATTTTACTGGCAGTGTAGTGTTTCAGGACGCTTTTCGAGCTTTTTCCGGTTTGTCGTCGGCGGGTTCTACGTAGACAAACCGGATGTTCCAGTTTTCCAGTTTTGTGATATCTTTCTGATTCAACTGCTTGCCCTCGGGGAAAAGGCGGGAGCCGTCACGACTGTGCACCGGCTTGCACAGGATCATTCCCGGCTCCAGTTTACGCGTTCGCTTCTGAATTCCTTTTACATCGCTGGAAACCATTTTATTCCTCCTTCTTTGATTTTATAATCAGATT
>JBNJDC010000091.1:0-5780 GCA_051744565.1 bacterium | reverse complement strand
AGTATGCTGGGGGTAAAATTCAGCATTCTTGTTCGCAGCGGAGTGGCCCTTATTTTACCGTTCATCCTGGTATTTGGATTTTATGTTATTTTATTTGGTCATATTTCGCCGGGGGGAGGATTTACCGGGGGGGTTGTTCTCGCTTCGACGGCAATTATTTTCTCCATTACATATAGCCTGGGCACCGAGCGACGGTTGATTATGTCCCCCGAGTGGAAAAAGTTTTTTGAAAATTTCGGTTTTTTACTTTTCTTAGCAGTTGGCTTGATCGGGATGGGCTTTGGCGGTTTTTTCCTGGCTAACGCCTCGACCGGCGTCCCACTGGGCCAGCCGGGTAATTTTGTCAGTGGTGGGTGGATTCCCGTTTTAAACCTGGCCAGTGGTTTGAAAGTAGGAGCAGGGCTGGCCCTTATTTTTTTAAATATGCTGACGGAGGACTGAGACATGGAAATATATTTTTATATTACTGTAATGATTCTTTTCAGCATTGGCACTTACGGGCTTTTAACCCGGCGTAATATGATAAAGATGACAATTTGTTTGAATATAATGGAAGCCTCACTCTTGATTTTCCTGGTTTCTCTTGGCTATCGTGACCAGGGAGATTATCCGATAATTCGCAGCGGGGTTGAACAGTATGTTGATCCGCTGCCCCATGCCTTTGCTCTTACTGCTATTGTAATCGGGGCCAGTATGACTGCGGTAATGCTGGCCTTTGCAATAAAAATTTATAAACGATACGATACCCTTGATATCAGTGAGATCAGGAGATTGAACGGATGAGTCATTTACTGGTTTTTCCGGTTGTAGTTCCTCTGCTGGCTATCCCGGTTGGATACCTTTTCTGCCAGTTTACGGCCTGTCGCTATTATCCTTATTACCTGTTTATTTCAATCTTAAATTTTTTGCCCCTGGGATTTTTAGCCTGGTTTTTAGCGGTTGAAGGAGTCGTGAAGTATAACCTGGGCGGCTGGATCTTTGAAAAGGGCATAGTGCTTGCCCTTGATCCACTCGCTCTTTTGATGCTGATTTTAATTCAAATATATTTTTGCCTGGCTATTATATTTTCAGGGGCGGAGGGTAACTTTGATCCCCGTCATTTTTTTGTTCTTCTGTTCCTGGGCCAGGCGGGTTTAAGCGGGATGGTCCTGACCTCCGATTTATTTAATATGTATGTTTTCCTGGAAATAGCATCCATTTCGTTCTACGCCCTTGTTGCCTTCAAAAGGACACCGGAAGGACTGGAAGGCGGTTTTAAATATTTAATTATGGGAGCAACCGGGGGATTTATAACTCTGTGGGGGATTGGCCTTGTATATTCTGTTACCGGCAATTTGAACCTGGCCTATCTTGCCGGTGAATTCCCTTCTGTTTCGCCGGTGATTAAGGTTGCTGTACTGGCTCTGTTTACGGTCGGTTTTTTACTTAAAGTGGGGATTTTTCCCCTTCACGCCTGGAAAGCGGATGCCCTTACCGGGGCGCCGCTCACGGTGAATTTACTTCTTGTGGGCATAGTTGCCAAGGTACCCCTGTACTGTCTTTTGCGAATATATTCGCTTGTTTTCGGTTGGGGATTTTTGACCGAGGTTGGATTACCCGCCCTGCTGGCTACTTTTGCCGTGATAACAATTTTAGTTGGGCACCTGATGGCCCTCCAGCAGGAAAATCTCAAGCGTTTGCTTGCATATTCCAGCGTAGCCCACATTGGTTACATTGTTGCTGCGGTGGCCACCATGCTTCCGGAGGCTATAGATGGTGCTTTGTTTCACGTGGTAAATCACGGGGTTATGAAAGGTGGCCTTTTTTTAATTACCGGGGCCCTGGTTATGTCCCTGCGCACGGACAAAATAGAAGAGATGCGGGGGTTGCATTATCGCAATCCGTTTCTCTCGGTAACATTTGTGATTCTGGCCCTGGGGATGATAGGACTTCCACCGGTAAACGGTTTTTTAAGTAAATGGCAGATGGTGGTTTCTACGATGAAAGCGGGATTTTATATTTCATCTTTCACAATTATCTTCGGCGGGTTTTTGGCATTAATATATTATTCAAGAATAATGGTCATCTTTTTTGACACTTCAATAAGTGATAATTTGAAACAGGCTGATTTTTCTTATATGGATTTACATCTTAAACTTTCAATTTTTTTCCTGGTAGCTGCCAGTTTACTTTTATTTATCGGGGCCGATCCGATCTTCCGGTTGATCAGCAGCGGAGGTAATGTGTTGTTTCAAACCGAACCGTATGTAAACACAATTATTGGCGCTATATAAAAGAATGTCTTCTCCGGGCGGTCGAACTATTTTTATCGGAGTTAAATAAACATGACTTTTTCCGGTGGCTTGGTTTTGTTTTGTCTAATTGCGGGCTTGGTGGTTTTTCCCCGAAAATGGCTCAAAACTTATGCCCCACTGGCCCTGTTCGCAGTAGCTGTTTATCATTTGTTTATCCCCCGGGCGGGTTCTTTAGACTTTCGGTTTATGGGCTTTACGATCCAGTTGTTCCAATACCGCTGGCCGGCCCAGCTTATCGGGTTGGTTGTTTCTTTTTTTGGATTTGCATATTTTATTTACGAGTGGGCCAACAACCATAGCCGCTATTTTTATATATTTGCATTTATTCACGTTGCCTCGGCTTTATCTTTGCTCTTTGTTAATGATTTTTTAAGTTTTTTTATATTCTGGGAATGTTTGACCTTAAGTGCCGTAGCATTAATTTTTATTGATAGTTCTTCTTCAAAATTAATCAGGAAATATTTTATTTATCAGCTGGCGGGGACCGTTATGTTACTTACGGGGGTAGCGATTAATTACACTTTGCTTGGCGATATGAGTTTGACCCCGGTTACTGGTGCTTACTTTTTCTTTTTACCGGCAGTATTTATAAAGGCAGCAGTTATTCCGTTTCATTCGTGGCTGCCATCCACTTATCCACGTGTTAGTCCCGGATTGACGGTCTTTTTATCGGCCTATGTAACAAAAATAGGCGTTTTTTCTTTATTCCTTTTAGTGCCCTTGCTGGTTTTGGAAGTGGCGGGTGGAATCCTGGCCCTGGGAGCAGTATTGATGGCTCTCGGGCAGAATAAATTGCGTTATTTTTTGTCCTATCACCTGATCAGCCAGATCGGGTACATGCTGGCTGGAATTTCTGGCGCTTCTCTACTTGCAACGGTGGGGGGCTTTTTTCACCTGGTAAATCATGTTCTGTATAAAGGATTGCTATTTATGATTGTGGGAGTTTTAATCGGGGAATTAAATGACGAAAAAATAGAAGGGAAGGGGGGGCTGGCAGTAACCCGCCGCCATCCGCTACTTTTTGTTGTGGCTTTAATTGCTTCGGCGGCTATTACGGGACTGCCTCCTTTTAACGGATACGTCAGCAAAACGGTGATTGCCGCCGGTTTAGAAAGTAATGTTGCTGTTTTTTTACTTAAGGTTACCAGTTTTGGGACAGGACTTTCTTTTGTGAAATTTATTTACAACTGTTTTTTGAAATCAAGCGGCAATAAAAAAAATGTAAAAAAATCAGCTTTTGGTCCTGGACGGAAAATATCTGTTTTTTTGCTTGGTTCGGCCTGCCTGGTGATGGGAATTGTCCCCCGGTTCTTTCTTATTAATACCCCGGCGGCCGAAATGAGTTTTTATTATCCCCAGGCAATTAGTAAGGGGCTGCTGCCTGGACTTGTGGCAGTATTTATATTTATTGTTTTTTGGGGCGAGATAAATATATTTGTTAAATACTTAACGGTCGATAGGTTTGAAGGGAGTTATTTGTTACGTTCAACCGGGAAATTTAGTTTGAATAAATTACGACTTTTTCACTCGGGGAATGTTCAGCATTACTTATTCTGGTTATTCTTGATGCTGGGAACTGTCTGGTTGTTTTTATACTGCCGTGTGAACCAGTTTATATTTTTTATTGGAGCTAAATAAACATGACTTTTTCCGGTGGCCTGGTTTTGTTTTTATTAATCCTGGGACTGGTTGTTTGCCCGAAAAAATTGCTCAAGACATATGCACCGCTGGCGCTGCTGGGAGTAAGTCTTTATCACTGGTTTATCCCGCAAGCTGGCAGTTTCAGCTTCAAATTCATGGGGTTTGGTCTGGAGCTCTTCCACTTCCGCTGGTCCGGATATCTTATTGGGTTAATTATTTCCTTTTTTGCTTTTACATATTTTATTTACGAGTGGGCCAGCAACCATAGCCGCTATTTTTATATATTTGCATTTATTCACGTTGCTTCGGCTTTATCTTTGCTCTTTGTTAATGATTTTTTAAGTTTTTTTATATTCTGGGAATTGTTGACAATATCGGCTGTAGTTTTGATATTTATTGACAGTTCGCCTTCAAAACTTATAAAAAAATATTTTATATACCAGTTATTCGGGACGATTTTATTATTTGCCGGTATTGCAATTAATTACAGTGTTCGAGGCGACATAATGTTAACCCCGGTTTTAGAGTCTTATTTTTTCTTCTTGCCGGCAGTATTTATCAAAGCGGCTGTGATTCCCTTTCACTCGTGGCTGCCGTCAACTTACCCCCGGGTGAGCAGGGGCCTGACAATTTTTCTTTCCGCTCACGTGACAAAAATGGGGGTATTCTCAATTCTTGTACTGCTTCCCGGACTGTCGCTTGAGTTGTTTGGCGGGCTGGTGGCCCTGGGAGCTGTTTTAATGGCCCTGGCCCAGGATAAACTACGCGATTTTTTATCCTATCACCTGATCAGCCAGGTTGGTTACATGATCGCCGGATTATCGGGGGCTACCGGTTTGGCGGTGGTGGGGGGAGTTTATCACCTGGTAAATAACATTGTCTACAAAGGCCTGCTGTTTATGATCGTGGGGATAATTGCCGTCGAGCTGGACAGTGAAAAAATTTCGGGAGAGGGAGGCTGGCAACTTACTCGCCGCTATCCGCTTCTTTTTGCTGTCGCTTTGATAGCTTCCGCTTCAATTTCCGGCTTGCCGCCATTTAACGGCTATATAAGTAAAAAATTAATCATCGGTGGACTTGAAAGTTATCCGGCGGTGGTTCTGCTGCGGTTGGCCAGTTTTGGAACAGGACTTTCCTTTGTGAAATTTATTTATAACTGTTTTTTGAAAACCGCGGACAGCAAAGAAATTACCGGGAACGGTTCTTTTGATCCGGGTAAAAAAATTGCTGTTTCTATTCTGGGGTTGGTCTGCCTGGTTATGGGCCTTTTTCCGAGTTTCCTTCTCTCCGGGACGGTTGGTGCCCAGTTTAGTTTTTATTCCCTGCCGGCGATAAGCAAAGGGCTGCTGCCTGGATTGCTGGCGGTGTTTGTTTTCATAACACTGTTTGATAAATTTAATTATCTCAATAACCTGGTAACCGTTGATCGTTTTAATATTGTCGGTTATTTCCGGCCGGCGTGGAATTATATACTTAATCAACTGCGCCAGTCTCACCGCGGTAACCTTCAACACTATATTTTCTGGCTCTTTATGTTTCTGCTGATCTGCTGGCTGTATTTCTACAGCCAGCTGGGCGGAGTTATGTAGGGAAGCGGTTTCTTGTTGCTGGTTAAAATCAACCGCAAAGTCAACCAGGATTCCGGGGGCAACCCCCGGAATGACGATCATTAAAGACCGTCATTGTCGGACTCCGACTTGGCAAACAATCTTGATTTTAGCGGTCATACTTTTACACTTGATTCTTTAAAACTTTTGCACTAACAACCGGCAATCCATTTTAATTTTTAGTTGTATATTTTTAAAAATTTCATCCTTCGTTTACCGGGGGAATAGAGAAGTGTCC
>JBNJDC010000090.1:0-5803 GCA_051744565.1 bacterium | reverse complement strand
CGGCTAGCGATCGTGCATTTTTATCCTCCGTCAGGATAGTTAGCTTGTTTTGCTCTTTATCAAATC
This sequence comes from bacterium, assembly GCA_051744565.1. Taxonomy (GTDB): domain Bacteria; phylum T1Sed10-126; class T1Sed10-126; order T1Sed10-126; family T1Sed10-126; genus CAZKRS01. The sequence goes on along the minus strand of JBNJDC010000090.1, from coordinate 5,737 downwards.
GGACTGCCTCTCCTTCAAAAAGTCTTACCCCTTCAGCGGTTCGGATTCCCACTTTCAGGGGCTGGACCTTTTTTTGGCTTTTTTTGGGCTGTTTGTCATCTTCAAGGTGGTCGAGTAAATCCTGTTTGTTTTGGAAAATATTTAAATTTTTCTGAAAATTATCCGAGAGGAACAATTCGTGATTTTGCTTGGGGATATTGCAGATATAAAAAGACCAGTCCATCTGGTTGAGTTCGGTCTTAAGTTTGTTAAATGTGCCCTGGTGACTTTTTTTTATATTTCGCAGCCCCCGGATATCAAGGGCGAGCTTATTTTTCTGGGGATTGGCTTTTTTTATTCTTTTGACCCTTTTTACAATTTCGCCGGTTAGTTCATTTTGCATCGGCCCAATCACGGCAATATAGGAAAGTTTCGGGAACCCGTCTATTTCATCACCATAAAATTGCAAGATGAATTAACTCCTTAATTTAATAAGAAATACAATAAATTCCATTTAATACTTAATTATGATAAAATTTCTTACAATAGTCTATTCAATTGTAAATGAGTAATAAATTACATTCAATCTTAACCCGACAGTAATTGCTAATTTTTTATTGAGGGTTTTACAGTGAAATATGATCATGTTGTCCTGGCGGCGGGTAAGTCCTCCCGGATGGGTTTTCCTAAGGGGTTGCTTGAAACGCCGGAGGGGAAAAATTTTATTCACGCCCGGGCTCGACGCACCCATAATTGTGGAGCCCGGCGGACAGTCCTGGTTCTGGGGTATCACAGCGACGAGATCCTGGACAATATAAGTCCTCTCCCCGATCATGTGCAGGTGGTTAAGAACGAAACTCCAGACGAGGGCCAGACGAGTTCATTTAAGTGTGCTCTTGAAAGCACGAGCTATTGTCCGCCGGTTCTTATGGAGCTTGTGGATCAACCGCCCCTGTCGGAAAATATTTACAAACAGTATTTGGCCGGAGCTGACAGGGAAAAGATTAACATTCCTGTTTATGAAGGCCGCCGGGGCCATCCGCCTCTTTTCCCGGGTTGGTTTTTAGAAGAAGTTGAAGAACTTCCGGTGACCCGGGGGATAAATAGTCTTTATGAGAAATATTCAAGTGAAATAAAAGAAATACCTGTCGATGATTCTCGCGTTCTGATGGACCTGGATACTCCCGGGGATTATGAAAATTATATAAACAAATTAGGTTGATTTTACCGATAAACAAATTAAGCCGCTGAAGTTAAAATAATTACGATGGAGGTAATTATGTTTGATATCCAAAAAATTAGAGTGTTTTTTATCCTGACTGTAGTTGGATTTGTGTTTTTAGCAGCGGGTTGTATCGGTCCATTTGCTCCCCGCCGGCCCCGCTGGGAATCGAGGTATGCATCGCCCGTTCCGGAGGCAACTGACATTGATGCCCGGGAACTAAAGAGAGAAGAAAAGGACCTGAAGGCTGATAAAAACCCGGACTCCGAGCCGCGGGAAAAGAGGAATTTTGCGCCCGCTAATTTCAAGAACCAGGTTGCTGCGGCTTATCGACGGGGGGATTATGAACGGGCCATTGATCTTTTGGAAAAGAGACTGGAGAAAAATTCCGATCAGCCGGCGGTGCTTTTCAACCTGGGTAGTTTGCATTATCGCCTGGAAAATTTCCGGGAGGCAAGAAATTATTACCGCCGGGCGGTAGAACTTAAACCCGATGACGTTCAGGGCCGTAAATATCTTGGTGCTTCTTACTACCAGCTTGGTGAGTGGGACATGGCAATCCAGGAGTTTGAAAGAGTTCTTGAGCTTGATCCCCGCCAGGAAGAAGTTCGCGGCTGGTTGAAACAGCTCAGGTAGCTGATGACTTGACCTTCCACCCGCAGTTCAAATATAATTTATGCATAAGCAAGAAACCTTGCCTTTAAAATACAATTGGTACTCCATGGGGCTGTAGCTCAGTTGGGAGAGCGCGACACTGGCAGTGTCGAGGTCACGGGTTCGAGTCCCGTCAGCTCCATTAAATCAGTTAGAAGGTTGGAAAGTTAAAAAGTAGGAAAGTAAAAGAAAAAACTATATTATTTTATGTTATTGAGGCGCTGGCAGGAATGGGAAAGATTAAATATTTAGGTTTTGTTTTTATTTTTTTATTGCTGGTACTGATCAGCCAGCTTCCCCTGCAAGCCGGTTCTGCCGGGCGGCCTGGTATTGAATCGGCTAAAGTTCAACCGTCCGGTGGGATGCTTTTTCGGGGCGGTTTAAGACTGGAATCCAGCCGGCGTCTTCGCGAACAGTCCGATGAAGAGTATGATAACTTCCGTTTTTTTCCCCTTAATTTTAGTTATGGACTGGTGGAAGATTTCTGGAGATTTAATCGCCTGGAAGTCGGCGGCAATATTGCTTTTGCCGAAAATTCTTCCGAGGAGGAAGTTACGGATGACAATGGCCTGGAAGGAGTTACTTTTTACACAAAAGGAAGGTGGAACGATTATATAGCTACCGCTCTTGGTTTTAAGCTGGCCGGGGAAGCGGAAGTCGCTCCCTATGGCAGTGATGGCACTGATTTTTTTGTTAATTTCCCTTTTCGCGCTCCCGCCGGGCCCGGGCGAATAATCGGGGAGGTTGGTTATACCTTGAAAGATGGAAAAAGAGGCGATACTGAGCTTGAAAATTATTTTAATTACGGAATTGGCTATGAATTCCTGGTCAATCCGGAGTTGACTTTGCGAACGGAGTTGACCGGTCACGGAAATACAGTTAAAGAAGGGGCGGAAATGCTGGGGCTTTTAATGGGGCTGGATTATAAGGTTACTGAAACTTCTCGCTTAAAACCGGCAGTTGAATTTGGCCTGGAGGATGGAAGCCCGAATTATACGTTTGCAGTAGCTTACCAGTGGGAATTTGGCGACCGGGGACCGGCCCGTCAGCCCCTGGAAGAGGCCGGAGATGAGTTGTTTGGTTCTCCTGTTAATTCCCGGGAGGAAAAAGAGCGCCCGCGGATTGTCCGGAAAGAAAAGGAATCAGCTGAAGACACGGCTTTGAATACCACAGGTAAATCTCGCGCCCGCGAAAAAAGCAAGCAGGCCCTGGCGGCTTTTAACGCCGGTCGGCTGGAAGAAGCGACGAAATTGTTTGAAGAAGCTTTGGAATTTTCACCAGAAAATGTAGAATATTTATCGAATCTGGCAACGGTACATTTTCACCGGGAAAATTTTCAGCAGGCGAAAGATTATTACCAGCGGGCAATTGAAATTGCCCCCGAAGATCTCCCGGCAAATATAGGCCTGGGCGTTGTATATTTTCAACTGGGAAAAAAACAGCAGGCCCGCAAGCAGTTTGAGCGGGTCCTTGAAATCGATCCCGGCAACCGCCAGGCCCGTCAGTACCTGGATAATATAAATAGAAACGAGAACTAAAAGCGGGCCCATAGCTCAGCCTGGTTAGAGCAGACGACTCATAATCGTCCAGTCGCAGGTTCAAATCCTGCTGGGCCCATAAATTCAGCTAAAAGCTTAAAGCTTAAAGTCAAAGATATTAATCAGTCTCAAGCGACCTTTCAGGTTGTAGGTCTAGCGCCAGCAAAATCGCGCTTCAGCGTTATTAAAATCCTGCCGGGCTGAAACTACAGTTGGAAAGTTGAAGGTTAGAAAGTTGAAAGTGTGAAAGTTCAGGTGAAGGACTTGTAGTTTTTTCATTCCTTTTTATTTTTTCTCCTTTTTTCTTTTCCCGGTTGATTTATTATGATGGCGTGATCTTGCGTCTGAATTAATTATTATTTTGGAGTGAATTGTTCTTTCCTCCGCGGGGTACAAATAAGATGTAAGATGAAGAAGGTCTCTGATGATCTTATTCTTACGGTTGTCCGGGCCGCTCCGAGGTTTACATCCCGCATTTGGGGGGTACTGTTTTTTGTGGGATATAAACTGCCTATAATCCGGGACCTCTGTTATCTGCAAATGAGTTCCTGGAAGAATTCAATTAACACTATTCATTTAAACAGAGCAGGAACTATTTTGCTAAAATTGTTCGAGGCTTTCTTCGATTAACTGGCGGGGCTCAAACTTTTCTGTTTCCTCTTTACACTTTTCTCTTTTCGGGGGCGGATAGTTACCGCACCTGGGATAAAACAGGGTAAAATTTATGGTTATTAATTTTTTATTTTTAACAGTTCCATACAAATATTCTCTATAATCTTTTCCCGCCGCTCCTTCGATTTTTGTATGAACGCAAAATTTTTGTCCGTTGATAACCTGCTTGCTTGTCTCGGAAAAAGAAAAATCTTCAGAATAATTTGTATCACAGGATATTTCTCCACCAGTGATAGCAAAAGAATCGGGATAATCGTCACCGGTTTCATAAGCTCTGACTTCCCAATTATTATCGCCCGGCGGATATGAAATATAATTGGTGTTTAAATCAACAGCATCAACCCGGGGTTAGTTCTCTTGTACTTTTATTTCAATTTCTTTGCTCCCGGCCGTTTTTTCCGGTTCCCAGTTTCTATAATATTTAAAATTAATAGCGGTGGTTCCCCCTTTAAGCCCTTTGAGCTTTAAAACTCGCTCGCCCCCGGCGCCCATCTTTTGGTCCTTGCTTTTTCTTATATAACTATCAGAAATAATTTCCACAATATTTTCATTTTCTATTTTATAATGCCATTCATAACCGGTGGTTTTGTTGGTTTTTAAAACAATAGTATCCACCTCGTCCACCGATAAAGTTCTATCCGTGGCCCCTTTATTTCTCTGTGTCTGCTTTACTTTTTCCGGTGGGGGTTTGTTTGAATTGTTGTTCCGGTAATAAACTGCATACACCCCCCCGGAAACAACAAGCAAAACAATTAAAATCACAATAATATTTTTTTTCATAGTAAAAAACACCTCGATAAATTAAAAAGGGACGGAGATTTCGTCTATTTAATTTTGGTCCCTCTATGGATTAGACTGTTTTATTATAACGAAAAGAAATGAGGAATCCCACTTCCGTCCCTCAGTTGAGGAGTTTATCCAGGGATTTGATTACCTTGAAGGCCCGGCCGTGGAGGCTGTCGCCGTTCACCAGGACAACAAAATGCCCCCCGTCTTTTGTGTAAGCGCCCGTGTAGTGGCCGAGAAGGTTTTAGTCACGCTGCCGATCCGAAAATATTCGTCTCCGGTTAGTGGTCTCTTTTCCTCGATGTTGCTCAGTCCGGCGGTGTAAATCCGGGTTGGCGAATCAGCCCGGGCCTTGGCAAACACGGCCCCGGGCACGTTATATTTTTCAACCGTCTGTTGCAGAATTTCTTCCCGGTCCGCAGCTTGGGATTTGGCTGGAATTGGGGATAGCCAGCTCAAGCAGTAGATTCCAATTAAAAAAATTAACAGGTTGCGGTTAGAAAAATTCATAATAAAATTTCTCCTGCGAAAAGTATATTGGTATTTGTTTCGTAAACTCAATTCAGGTTCGGTAACCCAGAGAATATAATTCGCCTGGATTGGCAAAAAAATTCGACAATGATGTTTTAATAAGTGGTATAACACGTCTTGCTTCAAACAAACTGGTATGCAGATATTTTTAAATACTGGGTTTTATGAGCCGAAGGGCAGGAACAACATTTAACAAATGGTATCTGGCGAATATAATTTTATTGAAAGCAGAGAGTAAAATATATTTCAGAAAGGAGATAAAATGAAGAAAATAATTTTATTGTTCATGGTTTTCTTGCTTGCTGCGGGGGGATGTTCAACAGTGGACTCGGGCGGAGAGATTAATATGGAAAAT
>JBNJDC010000089.1:0-5917 GCA_051744565.1 bacterium | reverse complement strand
TATTGACTGGATGCCGGAAGAGGCGCAGTAGGCGGCCAGCGAAGCGGAGGTATCCCCGGTGGAGGCGCAGGCCACCGCCGGAACGTCTATCCCGTCGGCAATCATCTGGTTAACCATGCTGACCAGGACCGTCATTCCCAGGTCCTTAAAGGACCCCGAGTGGCTGTTTCCGCACAGTTTTACGTGCAGGTCGCTTAACCCCAGGTCTTTACGCAAACGTTCAGGTTGAAGCAGGGGGGTCCAGCCCTCGCGCAGGGTAACTATGTTTTCCCTGTCCACGTTGGGCAAAACCCATTCTTTTTTATCCCAGATGCCGCTGCGGTTGGGATGTTCCAGACTGCTTAATCTTTTTTTAAATAATGTTTTCCATTCATCCGGTGATTTATCTTTAAGGGCGTCCAGGTCCTGTTGAACTTCCAGAAGACCGCCGCATTTTTCACATTCATAAACAATTTCATCCAGCGGGTAGGTAACGTCACAACCCCGCGAACAACCAAACCAGGCCCGGTAATTCTCCACGGCTGTATACCTCCATAAGACAATGATAATTATATTTTTTTAATTATAACTTACCTTCGTTAACCCAGTCGAGCCTCAAGAATTTAATCGCTTCCATTCATGTCGTGTGCAGGCGGACACGAAAGGGGTAGGAATTTTAATCCTGGTGATGTTGTTTATGTATTATACGCCCGGTATAAATAATTTTCAGGAAGAAGTGATACCATGGAAAATAAAAAGAAGGTTGAAAAATCAAAGAAACAGTGGCGGCATGAGCTTTCCCGGGAGGAATTCCAGGTCTTACGGAAAGCAAGCACAGAGCAGGCTTTTTCGGGGGAATACTATGATTTGAAAGAAACGGGGACATACCGCTGTGCCGGCTGTGGGAACCCGCTTTTTTCTTCGAAACATAAGTTTGATTCGGGCAGCGGGTGGCCCAGTTTTTACAAAACAATTGCCGAAGACAGTGTGGAGACCAGGACTGACAATAAAATGGCCCGCCAGCGAACGGAAGTTATATGCAGTTGTTGCGGGGGCCACCTGGGTCATCTGTTTGCTGACGGCCCCGAGCCCACGGGCAAGCGTTACTGTATTAATTCGGTTGCTCTTGAATTTGTGCCGGGGAAAACTAGAAATGGATAAAAATAAGCTGCAGAAGGCCACCCTGGGCGGGGGTTGCTTCTGGTGCCTGGAAGCAGTTTTCGAGGGAGTGGAGGGCGTTGAAAGAGTTGTTTCCGGTTATAGCGGCGGTGAGGTTGAAAATCCAACCTACCGGCAGGTTTGTTCCGGGAAAACCGGCCATGCCGAGGTGGTACAGGTTGAATATGATCCGGAAATCATCAGCTACAGGGAAATACTTTATATATTTTTTACAATACATGATCCGACGCAGCTAAATCGGCAAGGCCCCGATACGGGCACTCAATACAGGTCGGTAATCTTTTACCATGATTCCGACCAGCGCCGGCTTGCGGAGGAGGTACTGGGAGAACTTGAAACTAAAAACGAGTATGAAGATGAAATCGTGACGGAACTGGCCAGACTGGAGGAATTTTATCCCGCCGAAGAAAACCACCAGGATTACTATCAACAAAATGAAAATAAAAGTTACTGCCGGGCGGTAATCAATCCGAAATTACAGAAAGCAAAGAAAGTTTTCTCGGATAAATTTAATTATTGAGGTTTACTTACTTCCCCGGTGCTTGGCTTGTAATCGTAGGTTTCACCGTCGGGATCAGTGAGAGCTGAGTTGGCTACATAGCCTTCTTCCGCCAGAGTTTGTAAATTATCGGGGTATTGCCCGTGTTCGGACTGGTAGAGGCGGATAGCCTGTTCCAGGGTTTTTAGCTCCATATCCCGGCCGGCTTCTTCTCCCTTTTCAATACTTTCTTTAACATTCGAAGGGGACGAGGGGGCAATGCTTCCCCCGTTCCCCCCGGACATATACCAGAAAACAATGCCAATTATTACAACAACTGCAAGCAACCCGATCATTCCCGACCCGCGCTGGTTGAGCAGGATTTTTTTAGATTTGTTGAATAATGACATCCAATTTCCTCCCGACATTTTAGTTTTGTAATTTTACCCGGTAAATAGATCCAGGATAGAACTCAAGAAACCGCTTTTAGATTTTTTGTACAGTTCAGTATAACCGCAGTTTTCACAGCTTCGGGCGTCAAACCGGCGGTTCTGGATGTTAAAAAAACGTGTTAATCCGCGCCCCGACATTCTTACTTGATCCTTCTCGATTTCCATTCCACCACATTTTGGACAGCTGTTCTCCATTTTTTGATCTCCTGTAAAAAGAAGTTTCCTTACAACTTGTTTCATTATACTATAGAATTGAATTTCCTGAATCCTTTTAAAATATATTATTTCACAGGCTCAAAAATTAAGTGGAATCAAAAAAGTAAGTATATATTAAGGGAGGTTTTTAGAATGAGCTCCAGCATGATGGTCAGTTTATTCATTCTTTCTTTTTTGATATTTATGGTGATGGTTTTAATATATATAAAAAGAGCGGTGGGTACTGAGCTGAAGAAGGTTCGGGTTCCCCTTTTGATCAAGTTTGCAATTGCTTATGCAAGTGACGTTTATAATATCAATAAAAAACCCCCGGGGCACAGGGTTAAAAAAGTGATGGATGTAATGGAGTATTTTGAGAAGGAATGGAATTTAAGTTTTAATTACAACAGGTGGAAGATGGAAAGTAGGATTCGGAAACAACTTTAATCGTTTTACTTCTAGCTAACTCCGGGACTACCAAAATTTGAGCATTCACCGGGGCAACTAGATGTATTTTGATTCCACTGGTTGGAAATTTACAGCAGACAGTAATGGTGTGGGTTAGCAATATATTTTTTTCAATGTTGGAAACAGGGGGCTCTTAAAAAGTTAAAATTACCTTAAAATTTACTTATAATTAAAAAAACTCTAAAATGAAAAATTTCCAAAAATAATACAGGAGGTATTTAAAATGGTTTATATAGATGAAATTACGGATATTGGACTGGGAACCTGGGTTCTTGGCGAGTTTATGTGGAAAGGAAAAACCGAACCTTTTCAGACGATAAAAACAGCTGTTGAAGGGGGGATAAACCTGATCGACACAGCCCCCGTGTATGGAAAAGGTCTCTCCGAAGAGCGGGTGGGTGAGGCTTTGAAAAAATTAAAGGTTCGCGATGAAATTTTTCTGGCGACCAAATGCGGCCTGGAATGGGAGGGCGAGCAGGTCTGGCGCAACAGCCGGCCCGAGCGTCTGCGTAAAGAAATCAAGGACAGTCTGGAACGCCTTTCCGTGGATCAGATTGACCTGCTGCAGATTCACTGGCCGGATCATGATGTTCCTTTCCGTGAAACTATTGAAGTACTGGAGGAGTTTCGCGACCAGGGATTAATCAGGTATATAGGCCTGAGTAACTTCAATGTTGAAGAAATTAAGCAGGCCCAGCAGGGAGGGACGATTGATTTTTTGCAGCCGCCGTACAACCTGTTTGAACGTAAAATTGAAGAGGATATTTTACCTTTCTGCCAGAGAGAGAATATAAGGACACTTGTTTACGGTTCTCTCTGCCGGGGGTTGTTGACGGGTAAATACGATTCTCCCGGGGATATTCAGCTTGAAGAAGATGACATCCGGGGTGAGGATCCTAAATTCACCGATAGGAAGGGTGAATACATCGAAGCTGTCCAGGAAATTGAAAATTACCTGCGCGAAAGAGGCTACAGTGAAGAACTGGCCGCACTGATGCTCCGGTGGACGACAGAGCAGCCCGGGGTAACAGTAGCACTGGTTGGAGCTCGCAATGCCCGCCAGGCTCAAAATAATCTCCAGGGGCTGAATGTTTCCCTGGCCCCGGAGGAAATCGAACGTATCCGCTCGCTGGCGGAGGAAGTTATCTCAGAACCGGTGGGCCCTGAATTTATGGCTCCGCCGGAGGACCCAGAATAAACACAAGTTTTATCCGGTTGAAATTAAGGTAAAGTCCGAGATATTATGTAAAAATATATTTTGCACTACTGTTTATCAGTGGCGTGTTGCAAGCTACGAGTTGTGAGTTAAATTCTATGACTTAATTAATTTCTAGCTTGTTTGGGTAGGGGGAACAGGCATTCAATCGGTCGTTTCTGGAAAGATTGTAATCCAGCCCCTTGAGAGAGCGGATGAGTGTTTGATGAAAATGAAAGAACAAGAGACGATATATTGTATTTAGCAGTCCAAACTTCGTATTTTACAAAAGCTGAACTTCGCACCAGGAGCCATTTTCACTCAACAAAGGGACTTCATTTTCCTACCACTTAATTTTATAACTCACTTTCAATTATCAGGGGAAAAGCTATAATGAATATATATTCATTTAAATTAAGTTTAATCTTTCCTGTACCCGCTGTTAAATTATAAAGTGGAAAGGAAATTTACGATGGAACCGACCGTTGATTGTATACCCTGTTTTATAAACCAGGTTCTTGATATGCAGGATTCCCTAGCACTGGAAAATGACACCCGGGATGAAATAGTTGATTGTGCCCTGGATGAGAGTCGTAAAATTATGCAGGGGCAGCCTACACCTCTGGCCATGCGCAATGTGATGGAGAAAATAAATTATTTAAGTGGCTGCCAGGATCCGTACCTGGAATTCAAAAAGGAGTCGACCCGGGCGGCCCTGGAAATTTTACCCCGCCTGCGAGAGATAGTGGAGGAGAGTGCTGACCCTTTTGCCCGGGCGGTTGAATTTTCCGTTGCCGGAAATGCGATTGATCTTGCGGTTATGGATAAGGGGGATCTCGAGGGGATAGTCCAAAAGTTAAAAGAACTGGAGAAATCAGAGTTTGCAATCGATCATACCGCTCAACTGGCTGATGAGCTGGCGGATGCCGGTTCAATTTTAATTATTGGTGATAACGCGGGCGAAATTGTTTTTGATCGCTTAATTATTGAACAGCTGGAGCTGCCCGAAATTTATTATGGAGTGCGCGGTTTTCCAATTTTAAACGATGCCACGGAGGCCGAGGCCCGGGCGGCTGGGATTGATGAACAGGCCCGGTTAATAAATACCGGTCAGCGCGTGCCCGGTGTTGTACTTGCGGAGGCAGACGATGAATTTCGGGAAGTATTTAACCGGGCTGACGTGGTAATTGCCAAGGGCCAGGGTAGTTTTGAAACCCTGGTTGATATTCCTCGCCCGGTTTATCACCTGTTTAAAGTAAAATGCGCGGTGGTGGCCGAGCAGGTGGGAAGTGAAGTCGGAAAATTTATGGTCTGGAAGCGTAAGGTGAACAATTAACTTTAAAAACGGAGGAAAATTATGCCCTGGATCAATGAAAATAGATGCACCGGCTGCGGCATTTGTGTGGAAGCTTGCCCGGAGGATGCAATTAGAATAAATGATGAGGAGAAAGCGGTGTTGAACTATCGGGCCTGCCTGCGGCTTATGTGCGGAAAATGTCGGAAGGTTTGTCCGGAAATTGCAATTTTGCCCGGGTTTAAAGCTGGCGAGGAGTGGGTCCTGAAAATATAAACTTTGTGGCGGATTTTTACAAATCGGCGAGCTTTAGTTTCCCCGTGACCAGGAGAAGTAAGAAGCCGGTAAGTAAAATAGATAGAAAACCAAAACTGAGTCGTAGAATAACTATCTTAAAACCAAAAATTGCCAGACCGGCAAAAAGCTGAAAAAATTCCACCGTGGAAGCTGCCGCCAGCATTATCAAAGTTCCGGGCAATCCCATTCCACCCCGGCGAAAACTTTTGATAATTGGCCAGGATATGAAGGGACAGGGGGGGAGCAGGCTACCTCCAACCGAGGAGGTAAACAGGCAGTTGCCCTCCGCAAGAGTTCCAGGGATTTTATTCTTTAAAACCGAGCTGATAATACCGCCCAGCGCCGAGGTCGCCTCGTCCAGGATCAGGATGGGCGCATCC
>JBNJDC010000088.1:0-5975 GCA_051744565.1 bacterium | reverse complement strand
TAGGCAAGTATCTGCATGGGAATTGCTGTAAGCAGGGGAGTCAGCAATTCTTCCGTATCCGGCACACTCAAAAAATAATCGCACATTTTTTCCAGGGCTCGGTCATCTTCCATCCCCACCCCGAGAACCAACCCGCCCCGGGCTTTTGCCTCCTCAATATTACTGATCATTTTATCGTAAACCCGGCTTTTCGGACTGACCACCACCACAGGTATTTCCTCATCAATAAGGGCGATGGGCCCGTGCTTCATCTCTCCGGCCGGATATCCCTCGGCGTGGATATAAGAAATTTCTTTCAGTTTCAAAGCCCCTTCCATAGCCGTGGGATAGTTCAAGTGACGACCGAGAAATAGAAAATCTTCCTTTTTAAACTGTTCGGCGGCAATTTTTTCATAAGTCTCACTGTGAGTTACAAGTTTTTCCACCTTTTCCGGAATCTCTTTCATTGCTTTCAGTAAATTGCCCGTTTGATTCTCCAGGCCCCGGACCTGGCTCAGGTAACAGGTAACAAGAAACAAAACTACAAGCTGGGTGGTGAATGATTTGGTGGAAGCCACACCGATTTCCGGCCCGGCATGAGTATAAATTATCCCGTCCGCTTCCCGGGTCATCGTGCTGCCCAGGACGTTACAGAGGGCGAGAACATCCATATCATTATTTTTTGCCTTACGCAGGGCGGCAAGTGTATCCGCCGTCTCTCCGCTCTGGCTGACCACCACAAGCAATTCACGCTTCCCGTTTGGTTTTATATTCCGGTAACGATATTCGGAACCTATATCCACCTCAACCTCCAGGTCGGTCAACTCCTCAAGCCAGTAGCGAGCCACAAGGCAGGCGTGGTAGGAAGTCCCACAGGCTACGAGAGTTACCTTTTCAACTTCTCGCAGTTTATCATCAGATATCTCCAGGCCTTCAAACTGAACTTTTCCCTCATCGCTGATTCTGCCCTGCATGGACTGGCGAAGGACCTGGGGTTGTTCGGCAATTTCTTTGCGCATAAAATGTTTATAACCGGATTTTTGTGCTTCAACTGCCCCCCACGAAATTTCATTAACTGATTTTTTACGTTCTTCACCATCCAGGGTCTTAACTTCTACACTATCCGCATCAAGTGCCGCTATTTCATCTTCATCCAGGAAAATAACCTCCCGGGTGAAATCAAGCAGCGCCGGCAAATCAGAGGCCGCATAATTACCGTCCGAACCGCAGCCTATTATCAGGGGACTACCCGAACGGGCTGCTACCAGCCGGCCCGGTTCATCCTTATGCATGGCAACCACGGCAAACGATCCTTCCACCTCCTGCAGGCAGAGGCGCATCGTCTCCATCAGGTCACCGTTATATCTCTCCGCCAGCATATGGGCAAGTACTTCAGTATCGGTTCCCGAACTGAATTCTGGATCCGAGGAAAGATTTTCTCGCAATTGTTTATGATTCTCCAGGATACCGTTGTGAACAACCATTATTTTTTTATCCTCATCATAATGAGGATGGGCATTGGCCCGGGACGGCGGCCCGTGGGTGGCCCACCTGGTATGACCTATACCCGCGGTTCCCCGGGGCTCAGTATCTTCAAGTTTTTTCTCCAGATCAGCTATTTTACCCTTTTCTTTCTCCATAAAAAAAGATCCGTCCCCCTCCACCGCAACTCCCGCCGAATCATAACCCCGGTATTCAAGCCGATGCAACGCCTCGAGCAAAACCGGCAGGGCCCGGGCTTCACCGGTGTAACCAACTATTCCACACATTTTAAATTTCTGCCTCCTTTATCAATTTTTTCATTTTGCGGGTAGCGGTGGCAAAACCTTCAATTACCGCCCGCCCGACAATAGAATGTCCAATATTTAACTCTGTGACACTTTTTATGCCGGCAACCGGCTGAACATTTTGATAATTAAGCCCGTGGCCAGCATATACTTCCAGTCCAAAATCCGAAGCTTGCTTTGCCCCTTCAAACAATCTATCCAGGGCCCGCTCACGATCTGCACTGTATGGTTCAGTTTCCGCATAATCTCCAGTATGCAGTTCAACTCCGTCCGCGCCACATTCCGCTGCCTTTGCCAGCTGTTTTTTGTCAGGATCCACAAACAGCGAAACCATAATCCCCGCCTGTTGCAATTTATTGATCGCAGCCGAAACTTTATCACCTGCTCCCACGGCATCCAGTCCACCTTCCGTGGTTACTTCCTGGCGGTCCTCGGGAACAAGCGTAGCTTTAAAGGGCCGGTATTCAAGCGCTTTATCTATCATTTCGCCGGCCACTGCCATCTCCAGGTTAACGCCCGTTTTCACAGTCTCTGTTAACACTTCCAGGTCCCGTTCCTGGATATGCCGGCGGTCCAGCCGCAGATGCACGGTAATTAAATCAGCGCCGTTATTTTCAGCCACCAGCGCAGCTTCCACCGGATCAGGCGCTTGTATCCCCCGGGCCTCACGGACAGTAGCCACGTGATCCACGTTCACTCCCAGTTCAAGCATCTTCGCATTCAATCCTCCTATTTGTATTCTTCCACAATCTATTGACAGATAGATCAAATTTATAATTATCGGTACATCTTATTTATAACCAGGTCACCGGGCGAATATACTTGCACCTTTCAACTCTAAACTTTGAACTTTCAAACTGCTTTCATCAGCCCGCGTACTTATTTATTTCCTCAACCATTACCTGGCCAATCTGGCGGGCGTAATCATCAAGCTGCTGTTTATCACGACCCTCCAGCATTATCCGGGCTACTGGCTCTGTTCCCGAATACCGAACAAGAACCCGGCCTTCTTCTCCCAGTTTATCTTCTATCTCTTCTATTTTTTGCTGACTCTTTTCCAGGTCCATAATCGGGGGCTTGGTATCAACCTTTACATTATGCAATACCTGGGGATATTCAGGAACCATCCTGTTGTAGTCCGCCAGGTTTTTTTCTTCGGCCGCCAGAATACTCAGAACAGCAACAAGGGTATTAAGTCCATCCCCCGTCGGCAGGTGATGGCGATTGATTATATGGCCGGACTGCTCGCCCCCAAGAACCCAGTCCCGATTTAAAAGTTCCCGGTAAACCTTTCGATCCCCTACTCCGACCACGCTAAAATCTATCTCAGCCTCCTGAAGAGCTCTGCGCAAACCCAGGTTACTCATCACCGTTATTACCATTCCCCCGGAGAGCTGTTCATTTTTTTGCAAATAACTGGCCAGCATATAAAGCAAGCTATCTCCGTTTACCAGTTCATCTTCCTCGTCAACCGCCAGGAGCCGATCGCCGTCCCCATCCAGGGCAAAGGCCAGGTCCGCTCCTACTTCCTTCTTTTTCTCTTTGAGAGTATCCAGATGCAGACTGCCGGAATTCTTATTAATATTCTGGCCGCTGGGCTCATTATTTATAACCGTGAGTTTCTCACATATTTTCTCCAAAATCGGGAGCACAAGGTTGGAAGCCCCGCCATTGGCACAATCAATAAGCACAGAGCCATTGAAACCACCCATAAACTTATTAACAAGGTGCTCGACGTAATCATCAAGTAGCCCGGTTTTCGCCTCTGAAACACCGATGTCCTCACGCCGGGCCAGTTTGTTATTCCCCGCCTGTATAATATTTTCCACCCTGGATTCCAGCTCATCTGAAAATTTTTCCCCTGTCGCCTGAAACGGTTTTATTCCGTTATCGTAGTAAGGGTTGTGGGAAGCGGAAATCATAATACCACCGGCCGCTTCTCTCTTTGCAGTTACAAAGGCCAGCCCCGGCGTGGTAGTAAGACCAATATTTTCCACCTTAAAACCGGTGCCCTGCAAAGCGGCCGCCAATAAATTTTGGATATAATCCGCACTCATTCTCCCGTCATGACCAATTATAATCCGCTGTTTTTCTTCATTCCCCCGCCAGAATTCTGCCAGCCCCTGACCAATTTTCAGAATTGTTTCCGGTTCCAGGGGGGGGAGGTTAACTTCACCACGAATTCCATCTGTACCGAATAAATTTTCCATTTTACTGCTCCATCCTTTCAACCCGGACCGTAATTTCTTCCTCTGCTTTTTCGGTCAACTCAACTCCATCGGGAACTACTAGATTTACTTTTTGCAACCGGGATTCCCCGGCTTCCACTCCAGCGGTAACTGTGGCCCGAATATCGGCAGCAGTTATTGATTCCACCTGTTCACTTTTTCCCCTAATTTCAACATCAATTTTTTCCGGTTCAACAACAATACTGTCAGTCCCGGAGGAATTCTCGACCTCAACAGGTACATCTTCTATCACCTGTTTGACTGTTTCCTCGTGAACGGCAATTTCAACAAAGAAAGCGTTCTGTTCGGGTCTTTTGAGCTTGATTCCCCGCGGCAGTACAGCCTCAACAGTAGCCTCCACCTGTGGATCTTCGGGAGCTGGCAGGTTAAGCCGGGTAAGATAAAGCTCAGAAATACCGTCAATCTGTTCCCGGGGACCCGTGATCACAGCCGTGTCCGGCTTCAAATTTATTTTATAATCATATTTTTCCAGCCGTTCCCCTGCCAGGCCGGGGCGGACCTCCACCACCTTTTCTACTCTTTCCACAAGGGCCACCTGGATGCTACGCGGGGTGATTTCTACTACTTCAATACCCTTGGGCTTATGAACATGCCACGGTAAAATCTGGATTCTCTCCATTCCCGCACTTAAACCACTTAAATTAACATCTACCGCAACATCTGCAGCCTCAATTGTATTTATCCGTGTTTGAGGGCCCCTGAGGGTAATCCTGACCTCCCGGTCAGTCTGCTCGCCCAGCACATGATCCTCGGGAATTTCATGAAAATTAATCTGGACATTAACCGCCCTCTCAGCCGACTGTTGAACAACAACCCAGGCCCACAATCCAACAGCAAACAATAAACAGACCAGCTTGGCCAGCCAGTTATTCAGGACGAATGAACGCAATAAGGATATTATTTTCATGAGTTCAGGTAAGTGTAAATGTAGTCTTCAAGCTCATCAATGTCTATTCCATGGTGATAATTATGTCGATAAACCACGGTTAAATCTCCCGTTTCTTCGGATATTGAAATTATTATTGCATCACTTTCCTCACCCAGTCCCACCGCGGCCCTGTGACGGGTCCCAAAGGAAGAGGGAAGATCCGTCCTGTCCGACAGGGGAAAAATACAACCGGCCGCCGCCACCAGGTTATCCTGGATTACGACGGCCCCATCGTGCAGAGGCCCTTTCGACATAAAAATACTCATCAACAGCTCGGAAGAAACTTTTGAATTTAATTCTGTTCCGGTCTTTACATAATTTTTTAATCCGACTTCTTTTTCAATTGCAATCAACCCGCCCACTTCCCGCTTGGACAGTTTTTCACAGCTCTGGACCACCTGGCCAATTATTTGTTCACTTTCCAACTCACCAAATAGTGACCAGAACCGGTGCTGCCCGATGTTAGCCAGGCCCGACCTGATCTCCGGCTGAAAAACCACTATTAAAAATATCAGGCCAACGTCAAAAAATTTGCTGAACAGAAGGTCCAGGGAACGCAGCTGAAACCAATCAGCCACGCCCATGAAAACAACAAAAAGTCCAATCCCAATCAAAAGCTGCAGAGCCCGGGTTCCCTTTATTGACAGGTAAATGCCGTAAAAAATTAAAAAAGTAATAAATATATCGAGAAAATTAACCCAGGTTAAATAACCAAGCATACTTTACTCCCGTACCCATTTGTCTTTTTTATCCATCTCTATCTGCTGACGGTAAACATATTGAATGATATCATTTCTATCCTCAATTGTTATCCCTGTAAACTCTATCCCCAAAAAATATTTACCGGTTACCTCGTCTTTGTCCTGCCTGATAACTTTTCCCGGCACAAAATCTATTTTTTTATCAATCAACGACAGTTCAAGTTCAAGGTGTACTCTCTGGGAGGCGGGAACCGGAATAGCAGTTTTAAATCTAACTCCGCCACCGCTGATATCAACTATTTTCCCGTTTACCCAGTCCGGCAGGTTATCA
>JBNJDC010000087.1:0-6033 GCA_051744565.1 bacterium | reverse complement strand
CGGAGCTATAACGGTCCCCACGTTGGAATCAACGGAGAAAAAATTTCAGGTGTTACTGAAGAAAATATATATGAAATATTGAGTTCGAAATTATGAAAAATGAATATCCAATCCACACCGAAGCCACCAATTGCCAGGATTGCTTTAAATGTGTACGCAACTGTCCGGTAAAGGCAATTATGATAGAAGACCAGCACGCGAGTGTTATGTCGGAACAATGTATATTATGTGGAGAGTGTATATCAGCCTGTCCTAATAATTCCAAAAAAATACGATCTGATACTGAGGATGCCCGGGCGTTGATTGAAGAGAAGGAAGAGGTTATTGTCTCGCTTGCTCCGTCTTTTATAAGTGAATTTAACAGGGAAAAGACGGGTCGGCTAGTGGCTGGCCTGAAAAAGTTAGGGTTCCGGGGGGTTTCAGAAACAGCTCTTGGAGCTGAACTTGTTTCTTCAGCTATTCACCGAGAGTTTAACCGGGACGAAAAGCGCCTGCTTTTGTCGACAGCCTGTCCATCGGTGGTGGAATATATAAGAAAATACAAGCCGGGTCTACGAGAAAATCTGGCCAATGTAGTCTCTCCGGTCGTAGCGCACTCTCAATTTTTAAAAAATAATTACGGAGAAGAGGTTAAAATTGTATTTATTGGTCCCTGTCTGGCGAAAAAAATTGAGACAGAACGGTACGGAGCCTTTGATGTCTGTTTAACGTTTTCCGACTTAAAAAAATGGTTCAGGGAAGAAGAGATTGTGCTGGACCGTTTAAATCCCAAGCCCGACGATGATTTTATTCCCCATACCGCTAAAAATGGGCGTCTCTATCCAGTTGATGGCGGAATGATTGCGGGGGTTAAGGAAAATTGTGCGGTAAACGAGTTAAATTTCATGAGTTTTTCCGGTATGAAACCGGTACAGGAAATCTTGGACAGCCTGGATACTAAAAAATTAGACAGGAAACTTTTTATTGAACTACTTGCCTGTTCCGGGGGCTGTGTAAACGGCCCGGTTGCCGATTCCGATAATAATATCGTCTCGAAAAAGTTGTCGGTAATTTCAAATTCAACATATGAACCGGAAATGATAAGTCTGGATTCGGATCTGGATATTTCTTTCGATTATAGTGTTGAACCTGTGAGCACAGAAACCTATTCCGAACAGGAAATTAGTGAAGCTCTTTCGAGCATTGGTAAGGAAAAAGAAGAGGATGAGCTGAACTGTGGCGGGTGTGGATATAACTCCTGTCGTGATTTTGCGGAGGCGCTTTTGGGAGGGAAGGCAGAGACCAATATGTGTGTATCATATATGAGGAATAAAGCGCAGAAAACTGCTAATGCCCTCCTGAAAACAATGCCCTCCGGGGTGGTTATTGCGGACAGCGAGCTGCGAGTTGTTGAATGCAACCGGAGGTTTGCCAGTTTACTGGGGGAGGATATCCTGGAAATTTTTGAGACTTTGCCGGGCATGAAAAACGCCAATCTCAGGAAACTGGTTCCTTTTCATCATATTTTTGAAAAAGTTCTCGAAACAAATGAGGATATAATTGGCGAAGAACTGAAATTCAACGACAGGGTCCTTTTTTATTCGGCCTTTGTGATTGAAACCGGAAAGAGTGTCGGTTTTATCTGCCAGGACATTACCGAACCATCGATGAAGCGTGAGCAGGTTGTTCAGAAAGCTGAAGAAGTTATCAGCAAAAATCTGAATATGGTCCAGGAAATAGCTTATCTACTTGGAGAAAACGCCTCGGAAACGGAAGTTCTTATGAACTCCGTAATAGAGGCTTTCAAGGACAAGGGATAAAAATGGGGGATTTTTTTGTTGAAGTGGATCACGCCCAGAGATCAAAGCACAACAAACAGGTTCCGGGAGATGTTTTCCTTTCCCGGAAAACAGCGGCTGGTAACCGGATAGTTTCTGTTCTCGCTGATGGACTGGGGAGTGGAATAAAAGCCAACGTTCTGGCTACATTGACTACCACTATATCGGTAAACCTGACCAGTAATTCAGTTGATATAAAAAATACTGCTGAAACAATTATGAAAACACTTCCCGAATGTAAGGAAAGGAAAATAAGTTATTCCACCTTTACTATTATTGATATTGATTTGAGGAATAACAGGGTCAAAATCATGGAATTTGATAATCCCGGATTCATGCTGTTCCGGAACGAGGAACGGTTAGCCCTGGATAAAAAAAAGATACGGATGGATAATCCAATTGGAACATCGCAAACTCTTTATTATTCACAGTTTACTATAGAACTGGGGGATAGACTTGTTGTCTATTCGGATGGAGTAAGCCAGGCGGGGATTGGCAGGGAAAACTTTTCTCTTGGCTGGTCGGAAGAAGAAATAGTTTCTACGGTTAAAAATCGTATCAGCAAAACGGCGGATATATCCGCCAGAGAACTATCAAATTTCCTGGTTAACAAAGCCTACGAAATCGATGGTAATAAAGCAAAAGATGATATCACCGGTGCCTGCTTTTATTTTCGCCGGCCGCGGCGAACACTGCTGGTCACCGGGCCTCCGGTCGATAAATCGGACGATTATAAAATCAAGCGTGCTGTTGATCAGTTCCAGGGGAAAAAAATAATTTGCGGCGGAACCACGAGCCAAATTTATGCCCGCCTGGCTGAAAAAGATATTAACGTAAATCTTGAAAGTACTAATAAAGATATACCTCCAGATTCTGAAATTGCCGGGATAGACCTGGTTACCGAGGGGATGTTAACAATGAGTCGGGCAATTGAATTATTGGAATCCGAAGGCCCAGGCGAAATTGATCCCGACCATCCTGGCCATAAATTATACAATATGATTAAAGATTCAGATTACATCAAATTTGTTGTGGGCACTAAGATCAACGAAGTTCACCAGAACCCTAATATTCCGGAAGACCTGGGCCTGCGGAAGAATGTAGTAAAAAAAATATCTGATTTGCTCAGAGAAAAATATCTGAAGAAAGTTGATGTAGAATATATTTGACCGTATTTACAAGGAACTTTATACTAACCGTCCTACACGTAAATAAGAGCTGCTTAGACTTTGTAAAGGGGTTGAGATGATGAAAATAAGAATCTGTCTTGGAACCTGCTGTCACTTGATGGGAGGGTCAGATCTGTACAGTTTTTTTGAAGAACATCGAGAAAAGTTTGATAATGAATTTGACCTGGAAACCCCCAGTTGCCTGGACTACTGCAATGAAGCGGATTACGAGGCGCCTATAATCCAGGTTGACGGGGAAATATACGACAATGTTACTATTGAGAAACTAAAACAAATTCTGGAGCAAGGATAAAAAAAGATGACGTATAGTACTGAAATTGAGATATTAAAACGTAAAATACTGACTATAATTTCCAAAAAAATGTTCGAAGAGACTCTCCGGGAGGATATTCGGGATATTTCTGAAAAGATCACTCCCGATGACGCTCAACCCTTTAGATGTTGTGTTTATCACGATCGAGAAATAACGGACGATCGAATAAAAATTCTCTTGAATTTAGATCACAATAAATACAAGAATGTATCATGGCTTAAAACCTACGAGGATTTTGAAGAGGGAAAAACTGACGATTTGCCCCCGTTATCTGTTCTTGAGGAGGCCTGTAACGGCTGTCCGCAACAGCGCTATTACGTCACAGAAGCCTGTCAGCATTGCCTGGCACATCCCTGTGCTCTGAACTGTCCAAAAGATGCAATTTCATTTAAAAATGACAGGGCTAGCATAGATGAAACCGAATGCGTGGAATGTGGACTTTGCGTTAAAAATTGCCCTTTTAACGCTATCATACAGGTTAGCCGTCCCTGTGAAAATGCATGTCCCGTTGAAGCAATTCAAACGGATGAAGAGGGAATTGCGCAGATAGACGACGATAAATGTATCCTCTGCGGCAGATGTTTGACAAGTTGTCCGTTTGGAGCCATTGTGGAAAAATCGGATATGTTGACGGTGATAAAAGAATTGAAGTCGGAAGAACAATTAACCGCGCTGCTTGCTCCTTCCGTAGTGGGACAGTTTTCCGTGAAAGCCACAGTTCCTGAACTGACCACCGCCCTGAAACAAATTGGTTTTGATAGAGTTTATGAATTGGCCAATTATGCCGCCAAAACGGCAGAAAAGGAGGCCGAAGAACTGGAGGAAAAGGAAGAAACACTTCTGTCTTCCTGCTGTCCTTCCTGGGTATCTTACATTGAAAAAATAACCTCCGATTTTGAAGAAAATATTTCCGAAACGGTCAGTCCAATGGCCGCGGCGGGAGAAGACAAGAAAAACGATGAAACACTTGTCTTTATTGGTCCCTGTATAAGTAAAAAGAAGGAGGCTGAGACAACCGATATAGATTATGTTCTTACCTACGAAGAACTTACAAGCATGCTGACTGCAAAAGACATCGATGTATCCTCCTGTGAAGAGACCGCCCCCGATATTTCTGGGGATTTCAGGGGCTGGTTATTTGCTAAATCGGGTGGATTAACAGAATCACTGCAAAATTTTCTTTCCAATTCAGAAGAGTTTGATATTGACAGGATTAACGGAATCGAAAATAAATTGGAGATCAAACTGAAAAAAATGGTTGAGAATGCTGACTTTATTGAGGGGATGGCCTGTGAAAACGGGTGTATTGGCGGCCCCTGTACAATTACAAATCCCCGGATTACTAAAAATAAGCTGGATGATTTTATTGAAGAAATAAGTTGATCGATAACAACGAAGTTCCTGACTAATACTAATTGTAATCTGGTAATTTTTTCAAAATGTACTCGACAATGGCCGCCCGAAATCGACTAAATAGACCTCCCTACAGATTGAACCTTTAAAATTTATTAAGATTGAATAAAAAAGCGGAACTAGTCGAGAATTCTCGCAGGGGGAGAGCGTGATATTTAAGGCGGGAAGAGGGATTGGGGCATTAGTGGGAAAGTTAGAAAGAGCCAAGTGGGAAAGTAAGGGCCTATAAATCAAAGTCAACATGGTTTCCGGCTCGGGGGCCGGAATGACGGGAATTTTGTTGAAGGATTGGCAGGGGTTAGTGGGAAAGTGTGAAGGGGCCAGGTGTGTTAGTAAATACTTGGCAGTTAAAAAAGAAAAGGCGAGCAGGAGAGCTGGGGAAGAGGCGAAAGAGCTTTAAACCCTGTGATGAGGTTATTGGGTGATGAGGGAAAATTCAACTTCGGGAAGAGGGGAAAACCGTTGAAGAGGCGAAGGTGCGAAGAGGCGATCAGGCGAAAATACATTATCAACAGCATGTGTAATTCGGGAAGAGGTGAAAGAGTGACATCAACAGCATGGGAAACAGTGAAATTCACGGTCAACAGGAGGGAGGGGGAATTATTGTTTTTTTCAGCGACGTTATTTTTAATATACCAATTTTCTTGCATTTGGGTCAAATCCTTTTTGTTATTGTACGTACAAATGGGATAAATCCGGGGAGTTAACGTCGAGCGGAAAAGGGTGGTTATTTTCTACCGGAGCCCGGCAAATCTGATAAGCGAGCTAAACCAGGGCAGATAGAGCGGGGTTTATCAATTTAGTAACACAAAATATATTTTTATGTTACGGTATTAATGGAAAATATAAGTTAAAGTTTCAAAAGTATCTACAAAGATAGAATTGTGATTTATTTTTTTAATGGAGTGATTTGTTATGAAGCGTTTAACTACGTTAGCTGTTCTTGGAGCTTTTGTTATTGCCGGTTTTTACTTTTTAATTGGGCTGCCCGGTATTGGTCGGAGTCATCACCATCTTGGCCAGGAATACACTATTTCTGAGGCCCACGGCCACAGATAGGGGAAAAAGGAAAAAGTAGAAAAAAATAAAAATCAAGATATGAACCAGCGGGTGCTCGAAAAGTCCGAGGAGCGAGTTGAACGCCTGGACCAGTTACTGACCGAACTAAAAGCCAGTGAAGGCGAGAAAAGATGGAAGTCGTTGAAGAATTACTTACAGAACTGGTTGAGGCTGAAAAAAGAAGAAGTCGAATGATGAAACGGGGGATGAAAATGATGCACGAGCGGGGGAGGAAGAAAGA
>JBNJDC010000086.1:0-6047 GCA_051744565.1 bacterium | reverse complement strand
TTTTCTCTTCTTCTGCCCCGGAAGAATTTTTTTCTTCTGTTTTCTCTTTTTCTGTCGTGGAGGAATTTTCTGAGTTCTCCTCCTGCTCCGGTTTGTTTTCCGGCTTCGTCTCCTTCTCTTTACTTTCTTCCGGCGGTGACGATTTTTCCTTTTCCTCGTCGGGAGAAATTATTTTTTCTATATCCGCCGGAATATTTCCGGCGGGGCCGGAATCGGTTTCCGTTTCCGTGTCCGATTTTATTTCCTTGCCGGGCGAATCAACCGTTTCGGTTTTCCCGGCCCCTCCACCTGAATCGGATTTATCCGCTTGTGGGGGCCCTTCAGTATCAGTCGCGCTATCAAAAATGGTTGTATCCATTCCCGGCTTAAGTTCAATATCTACCGCCGACTCCGTATCAACCTCGTCTTCGGGGGGAGTGGATACTTCTTTTTCCACCTCAATTTCCCCCTCATCAGCATTATTCAACCTGTAAAAAGGAGAAGCGGCGGCCCGGGCACAACAAACAGATATAAAAATAAAAAAAGGAGTTAAAAGCAGATAAGCGGGAGCTACAGACCGTTTCACCGGCGAATTCTTGCCTCCTGGATTCTTTCGGAAAGAGAATCTAGATCAAGAAGTTCAGCAAAAGGATTTTTATCATAGTCACTGTCCAGCTCACCAACCAGATCCCAGGCGGAAAGGGCTTGATCAAATTCTCCCCGCCGATAATGAATCAATCCCAGTGTATCGTGAAAGAAAACAGTGGAGGGTTCAATTTCAATCGCTTCTTTTACGGCGTCCAACGCAAGATCTAACTTACCGATCACCAGGTAAGCCACTCCCATGTTATGGTAAGCATTACTTGCTTTCCAGTCGGTTGCCAGAACTTTTCTGTACTGTGAAATAGAGTTCCTTAGCCGCTCAATCCCCCGTTCCGTCCACTCCTGGCGGATAGAATAAAGTCCCCGGTTCAGGAGAGAATTTGCCAGCATAAACCGGGTCCGCGGCCTGTCATATTCCAGTTTTACCGCCTGTTGAAAATCCCGGGCTGAATGCCAGTTTTCATCGTTCTCCCGCAAATAATCCTCTTCCCTGAAATAAGCCAGTCCCCGGTAAAAATAAAATTTACCTTCCGAAGGATTGAGCTGTATTGCTCTCTCAAAACGGCTGATAGCATCCAGGGTATCTCCTTCTTCAAGGCTCAAGCGTCCCAGGTAATAATGAACCCGGGCTGATCGCGAGCGTTGCTCACGGGCCCGCAAAAATTGTTCGCGAGCCTCCTCCAGCTGCCGAAGCTTGAAATTAACCACGCCAATTTTATAAAGGTAATCGAAGTTTCGAGGTTTACTCTTCACCAGCTTCCTGTATTGTTCGGCGGCCTCCTCCCATTTTTCCTGTTCAAATAGCAAAGCCGCCAGACGTTCCCGGGCAGTAGTGTAGCCCGTGTCACGCTTCAAAGCTGTATCATAAGTCTGGCGGGCCAATTCAATATTTCCCATTTTCCGGTGAATGTTGCCCAGGAAAAAATAAGGACGGGCCTGGCTTGTGTCAGCTTCAACAGCCGCCTTGAAATTTTCCCGAGCCTTGCTTAACTCTCCCCGGTAGTAATGACGCAGCCCCTTTTCAAACTCATCGGCAGCCTGCAGGGGAATACTGCTAATAAGAACGAACAGTAAAATAAAAAATACTGTTTTATTCTTCATCTTCCTCGCCTTTTACAGTCATTATTGATGATTTGTTAAATGTTAATTTAATTTCCTTAGCCACTCTAACCTTAACAGTATTGTCAGATATAGAGGTTACCTGGCCGTGAATACCACCGGAGGTAACAACGCGCTGGCCTTCACGGAGACTTTCAATCATCGCCTGGCGTTCCTCTTGCTGTTTTTTCTGCGGCCGAATAACCAGGAAGTAAAAAATACCAACTATTAAAGCCATCATTATAACAACGGATACCAAACCGCCGCCATCCCCCTGGCCACCACCGGCCATTGCCAGCGGCAAAACTGTAGAAGAAAAGTTTAACAGATACACATCAATCAACTCCCTTTAAGATTAAAATAGCGTCCTATGAATTATATCATCTGTTTATAACTAAGCTTAATATAAAAACATGAATTTCTGAACCCTGATCTGCTGTAAAAGGTTGACTGGTGGCAAACAAATTCGTATAGTTCCCAACACAAAAAATAATTATCCCTGGAGGTAATACGTTGATGAATAATCCAAAAGTAAACCTGGTTAAGGAAAGATTCGGCGACAGTCCCCTTTTATTTGAATTAATCCCCCCGGAGGTGGACGCCCCCGGGGAAACGGTACAAAAAAGACACGATAAAGTGAAGAAATTATTCTCACGAGTGGATGTCAACGCTCTAAATATCCCGGAAATAAGAGAAGAAAGTGCCAAAGATGAAGACGGTAAGCGCCGCAGTGATTTTAAACCCCGCGTCAGTCCCCGCAGCTACGTCCAGCAGCTGCGAGAAATTTTTGATACAAAATATCTAATTTGCCGGGTTGTGGTTCATCTTCCCCCTGAGAAACAGGAAAAATGGTTGATTGAAACTAATGAGAAATTTGGAATAAATAACATTGTTCTCGTCGGGGGCGAAAAAGAAGCGGACGCTTACGACGGTTTATCCGTTCCCGAGGGCGATAAGCTGATCAAGGAGAAATTAAACAGGGGACAAACCCGGCACGAAGAGAAAGATATTGATCCAACTGATTACCTGATCGGTAACATAAGTATCGCCAGCCGGCGGCTTGACACCCTGGACGAACCCGATCGTATAACCTACAAGATCAAACACGGGGCTGATTTTTTCTACACCCAGATTATTGCCGAGCCGGACTCGCCGGTGGAGCTGTTGCAAGACCTCGCCCCAAAACTGGAGGACGAAAATATTGATCCCCCGGTTTTCTTCTGGAGTTTTGCTCCGATTGCCTCGCAAAAAGATGTTGATTTCATGCGCTGGCTGGGAGTTAAAATTCCGGAAGAAGTAGAAGATAGAATCCTCGGCAGCTCCAATCCGGTTGAAGAATCCATAAAATGGAACCTTGAAATCTGGGAGGAGCTCAACCGGGTTAACAACAAACTGCCGGTAAGCTGCCCGCTGGGCGTTAATATAAGTTTCATGGGCGACAGAAATTTTGATAACGCAATCGCCCTGGCCGAAGCCTTCCAGGAAAAATTTTAACCTAAATTGAGCGATACTGAACGTTCGGAAGTTGAATATCTTATTTTCTCATTCTCAACAGCCTCCGGCTGTCTCCGAGGGATACAGCCATTGGCACACATCCTGTCCGCCAATTCATGGCTGTAAAAACCCGAAAATAAGACATTCAACATCCTCACCCGTCAGGTGAGAAGGTGATAACATAGTTCTCTGGCGGTATTATGAATATTCCAGAGCCCACGAGGGGCTCGAATTGGGATATTCATTCCTCAGAGCAACCTGGAGGGCTGCGAGAATGAGCCAGAGGATTATGTTATTTCCTGATCAAACGTAAGAATCGCTCAATTTAGGTTTGACCTATTCTACGGGCCTGTAGAAAAACTCCGGATATCCATTTTTATTGATAACGCAGGTATGTTTTTTCCAGTCGGATTTTTTCTCGGGGTAATCTTCCCGGTAATGAGCCCCCCTGCTTTCCCGGCGGCGGCGAGCTGAACCAATTAGCAGCCCCGCCAGTTGCATCATGTTGATCAGCTCGACTTCCTTTCGACTGGAGGCCGGATAAAACTGTATCAGCCCCAGCCATTCCTCCAGCTGATCCGCTGCCTTCTGCAGGCGCCCGCCGGACCTTAAGATTCCCACCTGGCGCCAGAGCAGGCTCTGAAGTGACTGGCGAAGATCCTTAAAATTAAGTTCCGCCTGCCGGTTAAAATTATGTTTTTGCACGCTTGTTTTTTTTATTTCATACTTATTTTTACTTATTTCTTCTCCCACCAGGTTCCCCATAACCAGCCCCTCCAGCAGAGAATTTGATGCCAGCCGGTTAGCACCGTGTACTCCCGTGGAAGCAACCTCGCCCGCACAGAAAATGTTCTCAAACTCCGTCCGACCACCAATATCCGCCTTTATTCCCCCCATGAAATAATGAGCACAGGGCCGGACAGGAATAGGCTCCCGGGTAATATCAATCCCATAACGACTGCAAACTTCTTTAATAGTTGGATATCCCTGGTTTAAAAGTGAGTTATCAAGGTGAGAAACATCAAGGTATACATAAGAAGAATCAGTCTGGATCATTCGCCTTAAAATCCCCCGGCTAACAATATCTCGGGGAGCCAGCTCGCCCATCGGATGGATTGCATCCATAAATCCTTTTCCCTGCTGATCAACCAGCTTCCCCCCCTCCCCGCGCAGTGCTTCCGTGATTAAGAATCGAGGCGCCCCGGCCCGATAAAGAACCGTGGGGTGAAACTGAACAAATTCGAGGTCGCGCAGGGTTAACCCCGCCCGGTAAGCGGCCGCCATTCCATCGCCGGTAACCACCTCGTGATTGGTTGTCTCCCGATAAAGCTCGCCGCCGCCCCCGGTGGCCAGAACAATGCTCCCCGTCCAGATAATTTTTTTCTGTCCTCTTTCCAGGACCACCGCTCCCCGGCCTTTCTTTTCGGAGGTCAATATATCAACCAGAACAATATTTTCCCTTATTTCTATGTTCTCCCGGGCGGTTACCTTTTCCACAAGAATATCTTCTATTGCGGCGCCGGTCGCGTCACCCCGGGCATGTACAACTCTCTGGCGGCTGTGTCCCCCCTCCCGGGAAAAATCAAGCTGACCGTCCGTCCGGTCAAACTCATCACTCCACCGGGTTAATTTTTTTACAAGCGGTGGACCCTCTTTTACCAGCCTATCAACCGCTTTTTCCTCACACAAACCGTCGCCGGCCGCAAGGGTATCCTTCAGATGTTCCCCAAAACTATCTTCTTCCTGGAGAACTGCCGCCACTCCCCCCTGAGCTTTGCGGGTGTTGGAACTTTTAATCTCCGCCTTGGTAAGTAGCGTTACTTTTTTCTGTTCGCTGGCCCGCAGGGCGGCACTCAACCCGGCCACACCCGTCCCTACAATTAAAACTTCACACTTCTCGGAGGGGAGTTTTTCACCGTCCAGAGGTGAAAGAAAACGGGTATATTTAATTTCCATCAAACCGGCGACCGGTAATTTCTAAATTTCGTCATGCGGGAAATTGGTACTGCGTTCAAGCTTTTCAATTCTCTCTTCCAGTTCCTCTATCTTTTCCCGGTCGGGAACCCCAAGTCGATCGAGCGCTTTATTAACCAGGGCAGTAACCCGTTTTTCCAGGCTCTCAAAGGAGCCGCGAGCTTCTTCATCAATTTTTTTATACCATTCGGGGGCCTGTTCAGCAGTAAGCTCCCCTTCTTCAATCATTTTATCGAACCATTTTTCAAAGGAACCTACATGAGCTGTTAACTCTTCGCCCAGCTCACCAATAGTCCCGCCAATTTCGCCTAAAATATTTTCAAGTTTCCCAGGGGAACGCAAAATTTTAACAAGAGCTTCTTCCGTAATAACCTCCCCGGTTTCTTCCGATTCCACAACCAGATCTTCCCCCTGGCGTATTCTACGTAAAATCCTGGACGCCGGGATCTCTTTGCCTGATTCAGGATCCAGAAACTTTTCATCTTCCGTCATTAACACACGCATCGCGACCACTCCCTTGATTTTTTTAGATTTTAAAACCTTCTCGATCTGAATATACTTATCACCAGTATTAAACCAAATAACCCGGCTACAGTAAAACCGGTAATCCCCAGGATCGGATAACCATACAACGTCGGCCCCTGGCCGCTGGCTACCAGCAGCGAAGAACCGATTATTAATCCCGACAGAATCATTGAAAGAGCAATTCGATTGCTGTCTTTTCGCAATTCCGTAGCCATAGCCTCCAGACCCCGGTGTTCAAACTCCACCCGCAGTTTCCCCTTCTCCACCCGCCGGAAGATCGAGTAAAGTCGCTCGGGCAACTCCCGCATAAATCTCAACATGTCGAAGGCAAGTCCCGGGGCCTCCTCGGCAAATCGCTGAATTCCCCGGTAGCG
>JBNJDC010000085.1:0-6118 GCA_051744565.1 bacterium | reverse complement strand
TAATTACGCGCCTGGCGCAGTTGCTTCTCCAGCCATTCTTTTTGCCATTCAAAACTGCTGTGCCCGGTGGTATCCAGGAAAATAAAATAAGAGTCGCCGACAGAAAAAGAATAATAAAATGGACCGAAGTATTTATAAAAATTACGGTAACCACCGTCTTGCACTTCGTTTACTCCCACTGCGGTAAGGAAAGGAATCTGCAGCCGCTGGAGGGTACGATTTAAAACACGGTATTTACCCTCGCCGCTGGCCACCACGTTATTCCCGGTGGAAATAATAAACTCCGGCGGTTCTTTCTCCCGCAGGCGGGGCAATATTCTTTTATCAAAAATAACAATGGAATTCTTAATATTTCCCACGACGGTAAACGAAAAGGTATCATTTTTTACTTCATTCCTGATTTTCTCCAGGTTTTCGTGATTTACCGCATTGAAATCCCGAATGCTATAGGGGGCATATATTTTATAGGAAATAAAAACCAGAAGAATACTTAAAATTATTACCACAATTGTTCTTGTTTTTATATTAATGATAGTTTTCTCCCTCACAGTGCTTATTTCTCAGTCGTATATTCCGTATCAGAACCTGAAAAAAAACGGGAATTAAATTCTCTGTAAGTTATTGCGAAAAAAATCCACATCCCTATAAAAATCCCAATATATTTTGTAAACAGCCGCCAGCTAAAAATCAGGGGGAACAGATCCTTTTCAGCAACCAACCGGGTAAAGAGCAAGGCATAGCCCCCTTCGGCCACCCCGCTGGCTCCGGGAGTGGGAGCAAAATACATGACAAAGACAATTACCACCTGCATAAAAAGTATGGTTACAATGGGGACATCATAACCCAGCCCCCGGATTAAAATTATTGAAAAACTAAATTCAGCCAGCAAAAACAAGACCGTGGCCAGCAGGGACAAAAAAACAAAACGAATATCATTGTTGAAAAATTTGAGCAGCTTCCGCCGGAACAAATCAATATGTTTGAACAGGTAAAGAATACTCCTTCTGAACCGCTCGCGGGAGATTATTTCCTTGTTATTGAGATAATAGAAAAATTTATAAATATATTTTTTCGGCAGTGAATTTTTAAATATTACCACGTAAAAAAATAACAGATAAACAACTATAAACATAACCGAATACAGTAAAATAGAGTCGCCGGGCAACAGAGCGGCTAGATTCCCCCGGGTGATAAGCACCAGGGGAGCAAGAATAAAAATAAAAGCCGTGGCCAGCAGAGTGCGCAGAGTGGTGGCCGCGGTCGCACTGCCCAGGGAAACTCCGTTTTTATGAAGATAATATATTTGAGCAAATCCGCCTCCGGTTGCAAACGGTGTAATGTTGGAAATAAACAGATTAATAAACACCAGTTTGAACAGATGTTTGAAATCTATCTTCTGATTTAAAGTTCGCAAAATAAAATACAGCCGGAGCCCGTCGAGAAAATGATAGAGAAACAGGGCAACAACAAGCAAGAGGAGAATAGAATAAGAAAATTCGGTAAAAATTAGAATCCGGTCGGGCTCGCCGAAAAATTTATAGAGAAAATAAAAAGTGGCAAAAGAAATAGCCAGAAAAAAAACTATGGACGTAATTATCCTTTTAAGGGGCAAATCACTGCCCTCGATCCGTTCTTCCGTCACGATTAACACTCCATGCGTTAAAAACCTGCCACCGGTTATTTGGGGATGAAATCCATTTTATTATTTAAAAATGTCTCCTGTTTTTGCTTCCAGGATTTGAAACTTTAAATTTCAAAACTGAACCCCCGCAGTGATAAACAGGTGAAATATACTGTAAATTTTTAATCACCCTGTTAAATTTAACGTCTTAATTATACACTTAAAATCCTAATATCCTAACAGGAGTTCCCAGATGAGCAACTCAAACCAAAACAATTCCGGTCGGCTTACTTCGGGAGCAATTAAACCGATGCTGGCTAAAATGGCCGCTCCCATGGTTTTTGGTATTTTTAGCATGGTCATCTTCCAGCTGGCCGACACCTATTTTATCGGTCGGCTGGGAACCCGCCCCCTGGCGGCCATCAGTTTTACTTTCCCGGTTGTATTATTTATCAACAGCCTCGCCCTGGGGATTGGGGTCGGGGCCGGAGCAGTAATATCCCGGGCCATCGGAGCCGGCGATCAACACCGGATCAGGACCCTTACCACCCACAGTCTACTGCTGGGACTTTTTGTAGTAGGAATTTTTGTCATTTCTGGACTGCTAACTATCCGCCCGCTTTTCCGACTGCTGGGAGCTGAAGCTGATATTGTTCAATTGATCGAACAATATATGAACATCTGGTACCTGGGGATGATATTTGTCGTTATCCCCATGGTTGGAAATAACGCCATCCGGGCAACCGGAGATACCCTGACACCGGGCTTGATAATGGGACTGGCCGCAATAATTAATATAATTCTTGATCCTTTTCTTATCCTGGGACTTGGTCCCTTTCCCCGGCTGGGAATAAGTGGAGCAGCCCTGGCCACCGTAATTGGGCGTTCTGTCACTTTCACCGTGGCTCTCTATGTCCTGGCCGTCCGCGAGGATATGATTCCCTGTGCAGCTTCAACTGTAAAGCAGTTACTTGCCTCCTGGAAGGAAATTCTCCATATCGGTCTGCCAACCGCTTTTTCCCGAATGGTACTCCCGGTGGGCACGGGAATCATCACCCGCCTGCTTTCCTATTACGGAGCGGCGGCGGTGGCCGCTTATGGCGTTGCCACCCGAATAGAATTCTTCGGAATGACCGTTATCCTGGCCATTTCCTCGGTTGTTGCCCCTTTTGTCGGCCAAAATCGGGGGGCTGAACTTTTCGGCCGGATAAAAAGAGGAATTCAAACCGGTAAAATATATTCGATCGGCTGGGGGTTAATTTTTGGAATAACAGTCATCCTGACCGCCCGACCGATAGCTTATATATTTAACAGCGACCCCACTTACATTTCAACACTTGTTTCCTATCTTCGCATTGTTCCGATCACCTATGGACTGCACGGTATAATGCTTGTTTCCGCCGCTTCTCTTAACGTCCTCAAGCATCCTCTCCTGGCCGCGGGATTGGTGGCAACTGAGATGTTCGTCCTCTGTGTCCCTCTTGGCTGGCTACTTTCGTTTTTTATGGGACCAACGGGTATATTTTTTGGACTGGCCGCCGGCTTCATCCTGGCCGGAATTGGCGGTCATCTGCTGCTTAATAAAATAATTCGCCGCGAAGAAAAAATAGCTGAGGATAATATAAATACAACTTAAATTTTTTACATGATAATCTTTAACCGTACGGAATATATTTGTCACCTAAATTGGAAAAAGCAGCCACGAACAAAAAACGTTCGGATTGAAAGGAGAAAATCATGTTAGATAAAGTTTTTGGATACGATGACCTGCTTCAACAGGTGGTTGGTGGTTTTTTGCTCTCCGGGGCTTTTATCGTTACTGAAGAGGTCTGGAAACTGGGAGAAGCAATGAACTGGTATCAATTCAGCGGGGTCGTAATTTTGATCATGGGAATTGGCTATTTTGGTCTTTACGGGGCTGAAAAAAGGCGGGAAGAACAGGAACGAAAAATCCTCAGGATCCCCTATCGATTCATTTCACTGCTTTTAATTTCTGTTTCCTCCGTAGTTATCCTCGCCTATTTATTTTCCGCCCCCGAAGTTTTTCAGGCCAGTTCGACCACGATAATAAAAACTTTAAGTATTGCCTGTATATTCAGCACCGTCGGGGCGATAACTGCCGACAACATCTTTTAGTCTTCTTTTGCCCGCTTGAACCGTTCTTTGGCAATTTCCCGCCGTTCGGCATGATCCACAATTGGCTGCGGATAATTTTCCCCGAGATTCACCCCGGCTCTATCAAGTTCCTCTTTGCTTGCCGCAAAAGGTGCATGGAGAACATCTCCCTTCAATCCCTCCAGTTCCGGGCAATGGGCACGAATAAATTTCCCCTCCGGATCATATTTCCGGGATTGAGTCACCGGATTAAAAATACGAAAATAAGGGGCTGCATCAGCCCCGGTGGAAGCGCTCCACTGCCAGCCGCCGTTATTGGCGGCAGTATCGCCATCAAGCAGGCGATTCATAAAATATTTTTCACCTTTTTTCCAGTGCAAAAGAAGATCCTTGGTTAAAAACATTGCGCTTATCATCCGCAGGCGGTTGTGCATCCAGCCGGTCTTATTTAATTGTCGCATTGCCGAATCAACAATAGGATAGCCCGTTTGTCCCTCCCGCCAGGCCCTGAACCACTCTTCATTTTCCTCCCACTCTACAGAATCAAAATCAGATTTAAAATTTTCTTCCGCAACTTCCGGAAAATTATAAAGAAGCTGATGATAAAAATCTCGCCAGATTAACTCCTCAATAAATGTTTCCGCTCCGGCAGTTTCTTCAACTTCTTCTTTTAAATTTTTAGCCTGATGATAAAGAGTGCGCGGCGAAAGGAGACCAAAGCGCAGATAGGGTGAGAGACGGGAGGTCCCCCGGCGAGCGGGGAAGTCACGGTTTTTTTCGTAATTTACAATCTTATCCCCCATAAATTCATCCCGCAGAAGTTCCGCCTGGCGATAGGGGTCCCTGCCAGCATTTTCCAGGTTAATACCCAATCCAACCTGGCCCGCGGCCGGTATATCTCCGGGCTCCACCTCTTTGTTGGCCTCTATATCTTGAACCGAAGCCACCGGACCAGGTTTTTCCCTCTCCTTCCACTTTTTCTTATAATATCCAAACACCTTGTAAGGAGTCTTGTTGTTGGTAAGAATTTCTTTCTTCTCGTGGATCACCTGGTCCTTGCAGGTTTTTACCTCCACCCCCGGCTCTTCCAGGGCCGAATTAACCCGCTCGTCGCGCTGGCGTTCGTAAGGTTCATAGCAGTTGTTGTAAAACAAATAATCAATTTTTAATTTTTTAGCTAATTTCTTCAACTGCTTTCGATGTTTGCCCCGGCGAATATAAAGTTCTCCCCCCCTATCCCTTATTTTTTGCCGCAGAGACTTAACCGCCTGCATTTTAAAATTAAATCGATCCCCACAGCTATGAGCCCAGGAGGAATGATTCGGATCAACCACAAAGACAGCAAACAACCGATCCACCCGATCCCGGGCCCGGCGCAGCCCCCTATTGTCCGTCAGGCGCAAATCACGGCGGAACCAGAACAACCCTGTTTCAATACTCAAACGTTAAACCTGAACAGGAGGATATCCCCGTCGCTAACCTCGTAATCTTTCCCCTCGGTTCGAATTGCCCCATCATCGCCGGCTTCTTCCCAAGATTTATACTTTTTAAACTCTTCGTAATTAATAACCTGGGCCCGGATAAAACCCTCCTCAAAATCAGAATGTATCTTTCCCGCCGCCGCCGGGGCTTTGCTTCCCCTCTTTATTGACCAGGCCCGGAGCTCGTTCTCGTTGTAAGTATAGAAACTAACAAGGTCCAGCAAACGATGAGCCGCGCGGACAAGCCGGTTCAACCCCGCCTCCTCCAGCCCCATCTCCTCGAGGAACATCTGTTTCTCCGAAGCTTCCATGCCCGCCAGTTCCGCTTCCAGATCCGCGCAGAGTGTAACCCGGTCAGCTTCCCACTCGTTGTCTATTTTTTCCACCAGCCGGCTAAAATCATCCGATGAATCCGGATTAGCAAGTATTTCTTCCGAGACATTAAGAACATACAACACCGGCTTTGTGCTGACCAGGGGCAGATCGGAGATAATCTCTTTTTCTTCTTCC
Organism: bacterium; assembly: GCA_051744565.1. Taxonomy (GTDB): domain Bacteria; phylum T1Sed10-126; class T1Sed10-126; order T1Sed10-126; family T1Sed10-126; genus CAZKRS01. Next base: position 391 of record JBNJDC010000085.1, on the reverse strand, counting down.
GAAAGTTTATCCGGAACAATTTTTTTACCGGCATCGAGGCTTGCAGCCAGCTCCTCCAGCAATTCGTACTCCTGCCGGGCCTCTTTATCCCCCACCTGGGCTTTTTTTTCTATTTTCTCCAGTCTATTTTCAATCACTTCCAGATCGGCAAGGGCAAATTCAGTTTCAATTATTTCAACATCCCGGATCGGATCAACCTCTCCTTCCACATGGCTAACGTTTGCATCCTCAAACAAACGGAGAACGTGACAGACCGCATCAACGCCGCGAATCTGTTCCAGGAACTGGTTGCCGAGTCCTTCGCCCCGGTGGGCATTTTTAACCAACCCGGCTATGTCGAGAAATCTGTAATGAACATATTATTGATACCGAACGTCCCCATCCCCGTAAT
>JBNJDC010000084.1:0-6166 GCA_051744565.1 bacterium | reverse complement strand
TCGCCACCCCCGGAAAACGCTGCTTAACAACCTGGCTGAGCCCGGAAAAGTCAAAGAAAACTGGAAACGATGGCTGGAAAATAAAGAAATTTACAGTAAAATACGGCCAAATAATCTTACTCCACAACTGTTCCGGGAGGTTCATGAAAAATGGCAAGAAATGTCATAGTAGCGTCGGATAAATACAAGGGCTGTCTTTCCTCGCCTGAAGTCTGCCGACTAATCAGCCGGGGATTAAACAACCAGCTCGATGACAAATGGAACGTCATCAGCTGTCCCCAGGCCGACGGCGGGGAAGGAACGGTAAAAGCAGTAGTGGAAGCCCGGGACGGAGAAATAATAACTTCTGCGGTCCAGGGACCCCGGCGCAAAGAAGTTAAAGCTGAATGGGGTTGGATTGCCGGTGAACATGAAAATTCTGCGATTATTGAAATGGCAAGTGCTTCCGGTCTGGCACTTCTGGGGAAAGAAAAGCAAAACCCTCTTAAAACAACCACCCTGGGCACCGGCCAGTTAATCCGCCGGGCGGCTGAAAAAGGTGCTGATAAAATTTTACTCGGTATCGGGGGGTCAGCTACTGTTGACGGCGGGACTGGAGTTGCTGAAGCGCTTGGCTACCGGCTGCTGGACGACAAAAATAAACCGGTAAAATCCGGCGGAGGAAACCTGGCTGAGATAAATAAAATAGATGACAGTAAAGTACCTTCGGAAATTAAAAACCTTGAAGTAAAAGTTGCCTGTGACGTTACCAACCCCCTGCTGGGTCCCGAAGGTGCTGCTCAAGTTTACGGCCCCCAGAAAGGAGCAAGCGAAGAAATGGTAAAAACTCTGGAAGAAAATATGACTAACTGGGCTGATGTTCTGGAAGATTACGCCGGTAAAAAACTAAGGAATGATCCGGGAACCGGAGCCGCAGGTGGACTTGGTTTTGGACTTATGGGGCTGCTGGACGCCCAGTTAACCTCCGGTGCCCGGCTGGTCGGTGAAGTAACAGGTTTAAACAGTTTATTGGAAGATGCCGATGTATTAATTACGGGGGAAGGAAAAATTGATGAACAAACAGCTTACGGAAAAACCCCGGCCGTGGTTGCCGAATCCGGCCGCGAAAATAACGTCCGGCTCATTATCGGACTGGCGGGCGCGCTCGTTGGAGATATTGATAAGCTGTATGATGATTTTGATTTGCTTTTTGGACTGCCCAACCGGCCAATAACTCTGGAAGAAAGTATGAAACAAACTAAAAATTTATTACCGGAGTGGGGCAATATTCTGGGCAGAATAATCAAGAAGATTTCAGATTAAACTTTTCTGCAGGTGAATTATTTATGTCTGATGAAAATGAAAATATTTTTCAAAATAAATTCATATTTACACTCCTGCTGGGAGCTATAGTGATTTCGGCCACAATCATCCTTTTTGCGCACAGCGCCGACCATCAACTTGACAAAATAATCCAGCAGCGAAAACAATTAAAAAAAGAAAATAAAAGGTTAGAAAAAAGAGCAGAAGAACTGGCAATCCGGCAAAAAAGACTGCAGGAAGATCCCTACCTTATCCAAAAATTGGCTCGGGAAAAATTGGGTCTGAGTCGCCCCGGTGAAAAAAAGATCTGGCTGCCACGCTCGAATAACTTTTTTGATACATCTGCCCGGGGAAATTCAAGCCCTGATTCAACTACTATTTTTGATTAATTTCTGTTCACACAATTATTTTGGTTAACATTATTCCATTAGCAGTTTAAAATTTATAGGTAGAAAATAGTTGGGAGGTAATGTGCAAATGATACCTGTACATGTTCATGGCGTGGGGATGAGTCCCTACAATCAAGGATTTGTTGCCCTGCTTATGGATGATTCCAGCCAGGAGTGGCTCCCCATTTATATCGGTTCTTTCGAGGCGCAGGCCATTGCAATGGAACTGGACGATGTAAACGCCCCCCGGCCCATGACACATGACTTGATTGCCTCGGTTTTTGGTGATCTCGAGGTTAACGTCAAACGGGTTGTTATAACCGACCTGCGGGATGGCACTTTTTATGCCAATATAATTTTAACTCCCGGAGATTGTGATAAGGAAATCATTATTGATGCCCGACCAAGCGATTCAATTGCTGTGGCTCTACGATTGAATGCAGATATATACGTCGAGGAAGAGGTAATGGAAGAAGCAGCTATTCCAGCCCAGGTTGACGAACAACAAACTGAACAGGAAAAAAAATTAAAAATACTACAACAACGCCTGCAGCGTGCCGTTGAGGAGGAAGAATTTGAAGAAGCTGCAGAACTGAGAGATGAAATCCAGGAACTTAAGGAAGAAATTCATTCCCTGGATGAGCACCCGGAAAACAACAACCCGGATACAAACGAAAATTTACAATAAATAACAACTCGTAACCCGCAACTCGCAACTATTAACTGTTTCAACCCCGGAGGGCTGTCCGAATGGCAAGGAACCGGACTTGAAATCCGGCGAAACCGCGCAAGCGGTGTCCGGGTTCGAATCCCGGGCCCTCCGCTTTTTCCCACCGTGATACATTTCGACAATTGTCTCAACTGTCGAAATGTGAAATTGTAATTTATTGTTTCCTAAATTGAGCGATTCTCATGCTTAATCAGGAGATAACATAATTCTCCGGCTCATTCTCGCAGCCTTCCGGGCTGCTGTGAGGAATGTATATTCCAATTCAAGCCCCTCCTGGGCTCTGGAATATTCATAATTCCGCCAGAGAACAATGTTATCACCTTCTCACCAAAAGGGTGAGGATGTTGAATTTGATTTTGAAATTAACTAGCAAACTGGCTAACCAGCAAACTGATCAACTGACAACCGTGGCGGACAGGATGTGCGCCAGTGGCTGTATCCCTCGGAGACAGCCGGAGGCTGTTGAGAATGAGAAAATAAGGTATTCAACTTCCGAACGTCCAGAATCGCTCAATTTAGGTGTTTTTTATTGGTTTAGCGGGGGGGTTTAATACTTTTTGTAGAATTTCAGTTAAGATTTTTCTCGAAAGATTGCCCGGCTGGAAATTTTTAACTGTTTCAACTGCCGGGCCAGTTTCCGGCGGCAGCGGTCCAGGGCATTATCTATCGCTTTCTCATCTTTATCCAGCTCCCGGGCCATTTCGGCGTAAGTTCTTCCCTGCAAATAACCATCAAGCACTTCTTTTTCCAGCGAACTTAAAGAATTACGGATTAAAGAACGGAGGGTTGAAAAAGCCTCCCGGGCCAGCAGTTCCCATTCCGGGTGATCGGTTGAGGAAGCAACCTCAAGCTCACCCTCCTCTTCAAACCGACGAGCGTCATTTAAAACCTGGTGTTTTTTTCGCCGGCGGGCCCGGATATAATCCTGGAGACCACGACGAATACAAAGAGCAGCATAAGCAGGGAAAGGCACCTCGTGGTCCTCATCATAGGATTTGTCAGCCCGGACAAGGGCCAGTCGACCTTCCTGAAGCAAATCATCATAATCTCCGCCGGGAGCATAATAATCGGACGCTATTTCGCGGATGAGAGGCTCATATTTCTCCAGTAATTGCCGGTATTCGCCTTCATCGGTATTTAATTTCATGTTTGGTTTCATATTTTGTGCCCCATTTTATAATTTTTAAAAGAGACCTGCACTCTATTACTAAAACTATCCTGCAAATATAACCCCTATACATATATAAACCATCCGGCCACTAAAATCAAACATTATATACCAAATCTAAAACAAACCTGGAGTAAAATTTATTCCTCCGGCCTGGATGAAATAATTATAGGGAAGAAATTTTACCCGGTTCTACAGTACTCAAAGAAGGGATTGAACGGTTATATACAGTCTCAAAAATATGAACCAGAGATTCGGTTTCCCCGGACGCCCAGTAGGAACCGGCTGAATCACCGATACAACTGTCAATATTTTCCGCCAGTCTGTCGGCAAGTATTTTCCCGGGATCAACAACCTCAACATTCCCCGTCATATCTTTAATTACCGGGCTCAGAAAAGGATAGTGAGTACAACCAAGAACAATTGTATCTACGTTAAATTCCAGCAGTGGATTAAGCAACGGCTGAAGTGTCTGGCGAACAAGGGGGCCCTCAAGATGCCCGGATTCAATCAACGGAACAAGCGGCGAGCAGGCCTGCTGGATCACATCCAGTCCCCGGGAGGATAAAATCTGTAGATAACTCTTGCTTTTAACAGTACCACTGGTCGCTAAAACTCCAACCCGACCGGAAGTGGAAATATCATCCACTTCCCGGGCTAACTCTTTATTTACAAGACCGTATATATCTAATTCCGGGAACCTCTCATGAGCTGGCTGCATAGCAACACTGGAACTGATATTACAAGCCATAATAACTGTTTTACAGCCCTGGTTCTGCAAAAAATCAACAGCTTGCAGAGCAAATCTCTTTACTTCCTCAAGCGGCCGGTCGCCATAAGGACAGTGGGCTGTATCAGCAAAATAATGGAAGAGTAACCGGGGGATTTTTTTTCGAAAAGCTTCAAGGACAGTAAGCCCTCCCACTCCGGAGTCAAAAAAACCAACGTAATCCCCAACATCTTCAGAGGAGCTCATCTTCAATATCTACCACCTGGTTTGCAGATTTGGCTCCGGTTTTTTTCGGGGTGGAAGTACTTTTCTGTTTTTGCTCGGTTAGTCGCGGAACTATCCTCGTCCCCAGGGAGGGATTTATTTCAGAAAGAATTTCCTTCCCCTCTTTTAAAACTTCCTGATAAGCCCTGTAACTATCAGAATTCTTATTCAAAGAGTCCTGAGCCCTCTGCACCTGCAAACGAATAAAATTATGGGTAAATAGTTCAGAATCACTGAGAAGTTCAATCAACCGCAACAAAACAATTGTGCGATCAGGATATACATTACGCCGACCGTCCTTCTCCACCGATAACTCGTATTTCTGAGACCAGTATTTAATATTTCGCTCACTGATCCCGGTTTCTTCTTCAACATCCTCCAGATATTTAACACTCATTACAAAAACCTCCCGCTATAATTATTCAACCTGCTACCGGACTGCTAATTGCCAAGCATAAATATAACAAACTTACTGGATGTAATAGTTAATTTTAGCATTTAAGAAATAATACTCAAACCAATTGGCCAGAAGTGCTGTCAATCCAAACTATTTAACAATTGCTGCTGTGTTTTTTTAAAAACAGGATGAACAAACCGGGGAACTATTTCCACCAGACCCTTCAGAACAAAGCCCCGCCGATGCAGCCGGGGGTGGGGAACAATAGGATTTCCTACAATCACCCGGTTTCCCCAGTATAAAATATCAATATCTATCACCCGATCGGGGGCATTGGCTTTTCGATCGCGACCTATGTCCTGTTCAATTTTCAGCAACCACTTCAACAGACTTTCCCCCGAATTCAAGGTAATATTTTCTACAGATACCACCTGATTTAAAAATTTATGATCAGTATCCACCCCCCAGGGCTCAGTCTCAATTATTGTTGATGTTTCATTGATTTTTCCTTGCTGGCTCACTTTTTGCCGGGCCTCTTTTAAATAATCCCGACGCGGGTTCAGATTACTGCCTAACCCAATAATCAACAGGTCATTCATTTGCTTTCACAACCAAAATATGTGAGAATTTATGTAGTAATAAAGTTATATTTAATATTTTAGCAGATATATCATTTAGCTGAATACCACATTACCTACTGGAGGTCCGGTCCTTGCTTATTCTTGTCATTAACTGTGGCAGCTCTTCCCTTAAATTCAAGCTAATCGATACCTGTAGTGAGCAGATTGAAAATAACGAAGATAAGGTTCTGGCCAGTGGACACATAGAAAATATTGGTGAACCGGAAGCAAAGATTCATTACGACGGAGACAGCACTCCAATTGATAAACAAAAAAAAGTTAATGACCACAAGCAGGCACTGAACAAAGCCATTGAATTGATGGAAAAAGATGGTGAATATCTTAATTCCCATGAAGATTTGGATGCCATAGGTCACCGGGTTGTCCACGGGGGAGAATTGCTTAGCCGTTCGGTATTGATTGATAAAGAAGTCAAAAATCAAATTGAAGAATGTATACAATTTGCTCCCCTGCACAATCCCCATAACCTGGCCGGTATTGAAGCAGTCGAAGAGGAATTTCCCGAAAAACCCCAGGTTGCCGCTTTTGACACCGGAATTCACCAG
>JBNJDC010000083.1:0-6208 GCA_051744565.1 bacterium | reverse complement strand
TTTGGCCTCGTGCTGCGGACGTGCGGAGACATATTCTCACTGCGGGGAAAACCGGGCTGATTTCCGTATACCGAACTGCTGGAAGCATACACCAGTGTATCCACTCCAGCTTCTGCCGCCTGTTCAAGCAAATGAACGGTCCCCATTAATGTAACGTCAGTTGTTTTTACAGGTTCTTCCATAGATCGCGGTACCGAAGGCAGGGCCGCCTGGTGAAAAACCGTATCCACCCCTTCCAGAGCTTCCCCGAGCAATTTTTGCGAACGAATATCCCCTTTGAAAAGTTCTATTTTCTCCTGGATATTCTCAAGATTTTCCTTTCTGCCGGTAGAAAAATCATCAATTACCACTACTTCACAATCTTTATCTATTAACCGGTGCACAAGATTGGAACCAATAAATCCAGCGCCCCCGGTGACACAAACTTTCTCCATTTTTTTACCTCCAGATAAACTTAATGATTTACATCAGAAATGTTATTTCGAATGAATTATTATTAGTTTTTACTGCAAAAATAGCAAGGTATTTACGGTCATTTAGAAGGAAAAATGGACATCTTTTGAGCTACGGATTTTTTACTTCTCCGGCATAAGAGTAAACGCCCGGCCCGATCTCTAATTAACAATCGATTCCCGGTGGCCAGCATTTTTTTGCCATGAATATTATTTGATTCCAAATTAACAATATCCAGTTTACTCCACCGTTTTTTCTCCGTATCAAAACGAAACCCACGACCTGAATTATCGGTTAAATATACACCTTCACTTCCGGAACTAACGTGCTCGGCGTGGCCCGGCAAACAGTGGTCAATTGATTCTTCCGACAGTTCAACTAATCTATCTCCAGCTATAAAAAATATTTTTCCTCCTCCGGTAGCAACTAAAAATTGCCAGTTTTTTGGTAATGAACACTGGCGGTGAACTTCTTTGTCTATTTGATAAAGCTGATTGTTTATCCCCACGCCATAGATACTGTCATGTTCTCCGATCAATTTAGCAATAGCCGGAGTCTCGCTGGTTGATATTCTTTGGAAATTCCCCCCCGGCTCCAGCTGCCAGATTTCTCCGGTATTATCAACCATCATATACCCTTTATCTCGAGGAATAGCATAAGAAAGAGGCAAACTCACTTCCCGGGGGGAAGGTATTTTACGAGCGGAATTTGACCGCCAGCTATAGATAAATAAATTATCCGTCACGTTTATAAGCAGGTTACTTGCTCCCAGAAAAATCCTCCTGTTTTTTCCGCGAAAATAGCGATATATTCCCCAAACATAAAACGCTTCCTGGCGATTAAGATGGGGAGCGTAAATTTCAAGTCGATTGCGACCATTCTCCTTGGCTTCATAAAGAGCAAGATCTGCCCGTCTTATCAGCAAATCCGGGGCCCTGTTGGTATTGATTGAAGTACATAAGCCAATACTCATGGTTATCTGTTCCGGCTGGTCATCATATACCCGGTTAGTCTCCAGATAAATTCTAAACTCTTCCAGTATTTCTTTTATCTCCGCCAGCGAAAATCCCGGGAAAATAACAAGAAATTCTTCCCCGCCATAGCGGACTACATGGGCCGAATCCGGCATCATTACCTTTAGAGTATCGCCCACGGCCGCCAGGACCCGATCTCCGGTTTGATGGCCATACAGGTCGTTAAAACGCTTAAAATGGTCAATATCAGCCATGGCCAGGGAATAATTACCAGCATTAAGAAAATTATTTTTCAATTTACGTTCCCAGTAAGAGCGTGTATAGACCCCGGTCAGTTCATCAAATTTTTCCTGACGGCGGCGCTTGAAAGCATTGGCCCACCAGCTAAAAAAATCTTTTGCTTCTGATGCAATCTCACCGATGAAATCAATATAAATATCACCGGTAAGTTGCAGTGCTTCTTCCCCCTGTTCTGTCAAAATAACATTTTCCTCGGCCTGAATATAGCTGCGCAATTTTTCCTCGACAATCCGGGAATTTTTAAGCTCAAGTAAATTAAGATAGCAAATATATTTTTTCTTCAAATAAAGACAATCCTAAAAATAATTAAGGTTTAAAGCCTATAACTACGATTATTGTTATACAGCATAGAAAAAAAAGAAAGGGGAATCTATCAATTGAATACAAAAACTCCAAGCTGGTTAGAATATAAAATCAATTACTTGAAAGACAGGAAAGAAAAAATAGAAACAGATTATTGTAAAGCAGAAAGATAGAATATAGTTCTTCAGCCGGTTATTTCCGGCAGAAAACTGGTTGCTTCCAACCGGCAGGGCAGATCAAAATAATCCAGGATAGTCTGGGCGACATCATAAAAACCAACCCTGACTCCCAGGTCCCGGCCATCCTCCAGGTCAGGTCCGTAAACAAGCAAAGGAACCAATTCTCTGCTGTGATCTGTTCCCTCGGTAGTCGGATCGTTACCGTGGTCGGCGGTAATAATTAACATATCTCCTTCCTTCAACAATTCCAAAATATCAGCCAGTCCCTGGTCCCACTCTTCCAGCGACCGGGCATATCCGAGGGCGTTATTCCGGTGACCGTATTTCATGTCAAAATCAACAAGATTGGTAAAATAAAGACCCTCTTCATTATTGTTTTTTATCAAATCTATTGTCTTATCAATCCCGTCGCTATTGTTCTTGGTCTTAATAATTTCGGTCGCCCCCACCTCATTGTATATATCCCCAATTTTTCCGACACAAACGACTTCATAACCGGCCTCTTCCAAATCCTGCATGGCAGTTTTGTCGGTGGGATCCAGGGAAAAATCTTTCCGGCGGTGAGTTCGCTGAAAACCACCGGGTTTACCCACAAAAGGTCGGGCTATAACCCGGCCCACGGCGTGTTCACCGGTCAAAATATCCCGGGCTATGTTACACATCCGGTAGAGCTCAACCACCGGTATAACCTCCTCGTGGGCAGCAATCTGAAAGACGCTATCCGCACTTGTATAAACAATGGGGGACCCTGTTTTCATATGTTCCGGGCCCAACTCTTCAATTATTTCCGTCCCGGAGGCGGCAATATTACCAAGGATGGGTCGTCCGATTGCCCGCTCAAACGGTTCGATAACCTCATCGGGAAAACCGTTGGGATAAGTAGGAAAAGCCGAATCAGTTTTAACCCCCATCAATTCCCAGTGACCAACGGTGGTATCGGTGGCCACCGATACTTCATTCATTGAGCCATAGGAGCCCAGCGGCTGGGGATGAGGATCAACGCCAAGAGCGGGACATATATGCCCCAGCCCCAGTCTTTCCATGTTGGGGAGATTCAGGCCGGCAACGCGCCGGGAAATATTAAATAAAGTATTGGAATTTTTAGAGGAAAAATTGGCGGCGTCTGGAGCGGCACCAACTCCCACACTGTCCAGTACAACAAGAAATACTCTTCGATTCATTAAAAATCCCTCAAATTTAAGCTTTCATTAAATCGTCTAAATTTTCAGAAAAATACCTGAGCAGATCCGCCTGGGTAACTATTCCCACCACTTCTTCCCCGTCAACCACGGGAAACTGGTTGTTATTGGTCTCCACAAAACGTTCGCAGGCTTCCCGCAGGGTAACGTCCGGCGTGAAAATATTGACATCGCGGGTCATCAGGTCACTGACCGTCACGTAAAATTCAGCATGCTTGGGAAGAATATTGCGGGTCCGATAACGAACAATATCCCGTTCACTGATGATTCCCACCAGTTTTTCTTCTCCATCCAGTACAGGCAATGCTCGAATATTATGGTCCATCAATGTGTCGTAAGATTTTTTAATCGTGTCCCACGGGAACAAAGTCGGAAAATCCTTGCGCATAAAAGCGGTAACTTCTGGAAGTTTTCTAGCCACTGTCAATCCACCCTTACTCTATTGTTGATTTTTTGTAGATATTCATCATTTTTACTCAACTGCTTAAACCGGTCGGCATTAATAGCCTTCAGCGCAGCCCCGGCATAAAAACTGATCGGTTCCTCATTGCTGGTCAGCAGTATTTCCTCCACCACATCCTGAAATTCAGGGGAACGCGAAAGATAAAACCCGCGCAGATAGGCCACAAGAACAAGCGGACGTATTTCGTCGCGAGCCAGTTCAGCGGCCAGTTTGCGGGCCATGGGGTCTTCCAGGGAAAGCAAAGTTTTAACCGCAAATGTAGCAACCGAAAGGTTGTCATCCTTACATAGACGCCGCAGAAGGTGCAGACAGTTCGAACAGGGCTGGTTATCACAAACACCGGCAATATAAAAACGCAATTTGGAGTCGTCAGCCTTTAAATACCGGGAAAGATAACAACACAACTCCGAATCTCCCAGCTCATTTAAAACCCGGATGATATTAACTTTTAATTCCGGATCGGCTTCCGGCAGATGATCGTATAACTGCTGGCGGGCCTGATCATGATAGCGGGCCACCTTATGCAGCGCCTGGATGGCATAGTGTTCTATCTCTTTATCGGCGCTGTAAGCTTGATCCAGAAGTTCGGGGACAACCTCCTCATCCCCTATTTCTCCCAGCACATAGAGGGCTTCTTTTACAGCTTCTCTTTCCTTAGCATGCAGGGCCTGGCGATACGGTTCAATCACCACATCGCCCAGTTCTACCAGTTTATTGGAAGCAAAACTGCGAATCCCGGGTTCTTCGTCACGTAATTTTTTTAATAAAATTTCCACCGATTCATGGGGATCAATCTGGGATAGAGCCCAGGTCGAATAATATCTAACGTGGGGATCATCACTATCCTCGCACAGTTCCTCCAGTTTATCCCAGCAGCGATCGTCACCAATTTCCCCCAGGGCCTCGGCCGCATAAAATTGCTTGATGGGGTCCTCATCGTCAAGGTAAGGTTCAACCAGTTCGAGCGCCTGGTTGGTCCGCAGCTCCCCGAGAGCTTCAATGGCAAAAACTCCCACCGATTCATCTTCAAGCAGCCTTTCCAGCAGGGGCCGACCCGTGGGTAAAGGTCGTTCTTTGATCAATAAAATTATGTAATATTTAAGGGAATCGGAAGGCTCCGCAACTTCTTCCAGTATCTCGCCCAGGCTATCGACAAGCCACTGGTTATCTATGGTATTAAGATTACTGAGGGCTACCGAGGCATGAAATTTTATTTCATCGGAAGAGTGCTGCAAAAATTCTATTAACAGGTCCTGGGCCCGTCCAATGTCCAGATATTCAAGTAACTTTATCCCCACGGACAGCAATGTCGGATCCTCGTGCCCCCGCAGGGTCTGGATGATCACGTCCGCCGAGTCGCTCTTGCAGAGCTGGCCCAACCCAATCATCGCCAGTATTTTTTCCTGATTACGAGCATCGGCCTTAATAATATTCTCGTAAAAATCCTGGAGCTGAGGATCCTCGCGGCGCGAGAGCTCAATCAAAATCTGAATTCGATCGGCCGGATTAGCCCCTTCAAACCGCTCAATGAGTTTATCGTTTGAGAAATCGGAAAGCTGTTCCGAATCTTTCAACCAGCGCCCGGCCATCTGCTTGCGATAAAACTTTAAAAAATCTTCCGGGGCGTTCGGCCCATGGTATTCAGAAATCATCTCAGTATTCATTGCGGATCATCATTTCATTTAGGTGGTTAATGAGAAATGTCCGTCATTTGCAGGCTGTCAGGAGTATATTAATTCTATTTACCGGTGCTTAATTGTCAAGAAATTTAGATTAAATAGACTTTTTTCAGGATTGTTCCCGCAGTTGATCCTGCCAGTCGGTATTATCCAGAAACCCGGTGTGAAAATCTCCGGCGCGAAAATTTTCTTCGTTCAATAGCCAGCGAAAAAGAGGAATTGTTGTCTTGACTCCTTTCATCTCATTCTCATCCAGGCAGCGCAACATCCGGTCAATACATTTCTCCCTGTCCGAATGCCAGGAAATTATTTTTCCAATCATGGAATCATAGTACGGGGAAATCCAGGTCCCCACCTCAAGGTGAGAATCAACCCGGGTTCCCGGCCCATCCGGAAAATTCAAATGTTCAATTGTGCCCTGCTGGGGAGTAAAACCGGTCACCGGATCCTCGGCACATACCCGCACTTCCATAGCATGACCGTTATAATCGATATCCTCCTGGGTCAGCGGCAACTCCCCCTCCAGGGCCGTATTGATCTGGATGGCAATTAAATCAACCCCGCAGATCATTTCACTAACCGGATGTTCAACCTGTATCCGGGTGTTTACCTCGATAACATAAGCATTTGCTGCATCGTCCATAACAAACTCCACGGT
>JBNJDC010000082.1:0-6299 GCA_051744565.1 bacterium | reverse complement strand
TCCAACTACCACCGCTACAGCTTCCTGGTGGTAACCATTTAGTGCCGGCAGCGTATGAGCCAGAAGTAAAGCTATTACATTAAAGGACCCGACAACAAACAGATAAATTATAATTTTTAAATATTTCACCGGATTTGCCTACCAATCAAGCTGCACATTGGAACCCCGACCCATGTCAAATCCGGAAGAACCCGAATCATCCTTCTTTTTCTTTTTCCATTTCCCATGTTCTTTTTTCCAGTTTTCCAGGTCCCATTCAACCGTGTGAACGCCATCCAGCCTTTTCAGCCGTTTATCAAGTCTTTTCAGTTCATCCTGGTCCTCAACATCATGCCCGTGCAGTTTTGTTATTTTCCCCTTGAAAGAAATCCTGGCCCCGGTAGTCCGCCATTTTAACTTCCGGGTATTGACATCCTGACGAACCAGGGCCCGTTCAACCGCTCGATTTAATTCCATGTCTTTACGCGCCATCAATTTTCCCTCCCGAGCTGTAATATATTCTCTTTTTCTCAACTATCTCAAAACTTAACCGGTATCAGCTATAATTTCAAGTAATTTGCCTCAGTTCTGACAAATAATTTTCTTCCGTCCGACCAGCAGTTTCCTGAAGGCTTCTCCCGGTCTCGGGGTTCCCAGAGTTGAAATCCAAGAAGAGTGAGGTCCTTCAAACCTGCTAACCTTCAGCTTTTGAACTGCTCTTTTTTCCCAGGCAGGCCAGTCCGGGCAAAATCAGACCACCTGAATACCGGAATACTCCGGGCTGAAATTTGACATTACAAATGCGATATAGTATCTTATAAGTGGAGTTTCAGGGATTTATAAAAGAGAATACGTTCTTTCTCAGGAGGAGGCAGGCCAGTGGTCCAGGGAGTGAGGACCGGCAGTGGCTTTTTCTTCGGGAGTGGTATATATTCATCCATTGACCCTACTGCGGACATAAACCAGTCTACAGGGTTACCGACGGAAGATAAACCATTTGGCGCTCCCGCTACCAATTTACGGGAAACGGGGGGGGGACCGACCCAATCATCCAGCCAAAACCAGCAACAGGTCCCCATGCAACTGCGGCTGGGCGAGCAATCTTTGCAGGAATTTGCCCGCCAGCAACAGTCCCGGTTTCGCCGCGGCGGAAATCGCCTGGCAATCAACGAAGGAGCTCTGACCTTTACTTCGGGCGAAAATTCCCTGACTTTGGAAGCGGGGACAAATGCTCGCTTTTACCGGGCGGACAATGATGAAATTACTCTTCAAAACCGGGAAACCGGGGAAGAATTAACCCTTCAGGCGGGGGACAATCTCCAGGTTTCTGGCGAAGGACAGGCCGATTTTGGGGTTCTTTCTCCATTTTCTCTTGCCGGCGGGGATGAAGCAACAATTGAACAGACGGATGGCGGCCCGGTTATCCATACCCCGGAAAGCAACCAAAATCAAGAAGTAACTTCTCTCCAGGAACCCCCGGAAGCCGGCCGGTTGCAGATGGAAGTTTTCCAGGATCCGGAAAGCCAGCGCCTGCAGGCGCTCAACTACCAGCTCCTGCAAAAACCGGCGCAAGAAGCCCGTAACCGCCAAAAAGCGGAGCAGGAGGCCGAAGCCGAAGAAACTGAGGAACCGGAAAATCCCGAAGAGGAGGAAGAAGAACCGCCCACTATTGGCGAACTCATGGCCGAGCGAAATCCGGAGCCCGCGGCTGAAACCGAAAATACCCCTACAACCGATGATGAACCCCCAACCGCGGAGACAACGGAGGAAACAGAAGTCATTTCCACCTTGGAAGCCGAAGAAACTGAACCATCGCCGCTGGAAAATATATCTGAAGAAACTGAATTTGAAATTAATCAGGAACTGGATCGCTCCGAAGAGAACGCAAGTATTTTCACCGAACAAAACTCCTCTCAACTGGAACAGATATATTTCTCGGAAAACGAAGAGGAACTTTCCGGCAATAGTATCAACACTTTCGCCTGAATAAATTTTTGGACTAATTTTAGCTTCTTTTCCCACTGGATTGCTGTAAATCATCTTTCTATAAATTTTTAATTTCTATTGATAAAATATGTACATAATATTGAAAAAAATACAAAACGGAGACCAATTTATGAGCAATTCTCAGGATAATAACTCGCAACCGATTGTGGACGATTTTCACCGTCCCCTAAAATCTCTGCGAATTTCGGTAACCGATCGCTGTAATTTTTCCTGCTGGTATTGCTACGAAGAAACCGATTCCCAATGCTGCGTGCGCAAGCAGTCGGATTTACTTAATTTTAACCAGATCGCAAAACTGGTTAAAATTTTCACGGACCTCGGCGTGGACAATGTAAGACTTACCGGTGGGGAGCCTCTCCTGCGCAAAGATCTCCATCTGCTGGTGAAAAAATTAAAAGAAATTGAAAACCTGAGGGAAGTGACATTAACAACTAACGGTTACTTTTTACTCGATAAAATCAATGTCCTGAAAAATGCAGGTCTGGACCGAATAAACATGAGCCTGGACACTTTTCGTCCCGATCGATTTCGGCATTTAACCGGGCGAGTGGGACATGAACACGTTCTGGCTGGCCTGGATAAATTACTGAACACTTCGGAGCTCCACCCGGTAAAAATTAATACCGTAATTATTCGTGACTTTAACGAAGATGAGCTGTTTAATTTTATCAACTGGGCGCGCAAGACGGACCAGATCGTCCGATTCATTGAATTTATGCCCCTGGAAAAAGGAGCAAAATGGGACAAAAATTCCATTATAACCGCCCGGGAAATTAAAAATAGAATCCGGGAAAAATATCAGCTAATACCCGAAGAAACTGTTGCTTCCCGGCCGGCCAAAAGATATGAGATAAAGGGAAGCGACGGAAAAATAGGAGTAATACCGGGGATTACCAATCCCTTCTGTGAATTTTGCGATAGAATCAGGCTCACGGCCGATGGAAAATTAAAAAACTGTCTCTTCAGTTATGAAGAAACTGATATTAAAACTGTGCTGGAGAACCAATCCGAAAAAGAACTCAAGGAAACAATCGTAAGCAGCTATAAAGAAAAATGGGAAGGCGGATGCACTCAATTACACGAAAATAATTATCACCCGGAAAAACAGAGCCGTTCCATGAGCAGAATCGGAGGTTAAACTTCCCCTCTCATTTTCAGTGCTTTATAAACTCGCTTTATTGCCACCAGGTAAGCGGCAACCCGATTGTTTACCTCTTTTTTTTCTGCCATCTCAGCAACCGAACGATACGCCTCTTTCATTCTGTCTTTAAGTCGATGATGAACTTCCCTCTCCGACCAGTAATAATTCGAAGCGCCCTGGACCTGTTCAAAATAACTCACTGTTACGCCACCGGCGTTACACAAGAAATCAGGAAGAACATAAATACCTTTTTCTTCTAAAATTTTATCGGCCGCGGGAGTCGTCGGACCGTTAGCAAGCTCGGCAATAATATCCGCGTTGATGTTATCAGCGTTTTCACCCGAAATAGTATTTTCCATAGCAGCCGGAAATAAGACCATAACATCAAGTTCCAGCAACCGGGAATTACTAATCCGTTCGCCGGAAGAATAATTAACAACTGAACCGGTCTCCTGCTTGCATTCATAAACTTCATCATAATCCAGTCCTTCAGGATTATAAATTCCTCCCTGGCTATCACTGACCGCCACAACCTTAAGCCCCAGTTTTTCCTTAGCCAGGCGATGAGCGTGACTGCCGGAATTACCGTATCCCTGGATCACAGCCGTCGCATTAGAATAATCTATACCAAGTTCTTCAAGAGCCGAACCAAGAACGTAAATCCCCCCCCGGGCCGTTGCATCATTGCGCCCCGCACTGCCGCCAAGGGCCAGAGGCTTACCGGTAATCACTCCCGGCACCTTACGCCCTCTGATTGACTCATATTCATCAAGCATCCAACCAATCATCCGGGAATCGACGTACATATCGGGAGCCGGGACATCAATATTAGGACCGATATCACTGAAAAAATTACGAACATAACTGCGGCTTAAACGTTCCAGTTCAGCCTCCGAATACTCGGAAGTATCACAGACAATCCCCCCCTTTGCTCCTCCCAGGGGCAAATCAA
Organism: bacterium; assembly: GCA_051744565.1. GTDB lineage: Bacteria > T1Sed10-126 > T1Sed10-126 > T1Sed10-126 > T1Sed10-126 > CAZKRS01. The sequence continues at coordinate 2,220 of JBNJDC010000082.1, read as the reverse complement.
CAATAGCAGTTTTCCAGGTCATCCAGGCGGAAAGTGCTCGAATAGTATCCAGTGTTTCATCCGGATGAAATCGTAAGCCCCCCTTGGCCGGTCCCCGGGCTGAGTTCCAGATTACCCGGTAACCGGGCACAACCTCCGTCGAACCGTCATCACGGCGAAAAGTAATCCTGTTCTTCACTTCCCGTTCGGGGCGTCGCAAAATCGCTTCGGCCACCTCGGGTAAATCCAGTATTTCCAGGGCCTGATCAAGTTGTTCAACAGCAACGTCAAAGGGATTGTAATTATCCATATTCATGAGGACATCCTCCCGTAAAATTTAATTTGTAAGTCAATAATTCTATCACTTAATTGTTTGTGTTCCAATTAAATTTACTACATCTCTATCATAACGATATAATTAAAACGGTGATGTTATTATGTCCGGTAGATTGTTGAAAATTTTAATCTCTTCAATCTTAATTTTGTTGTTTGCAACTTCAAATTTGCCGGCTAAAACCGGCAAATTAAAACCGGAGGTTGTGGAAAATAGCCCTACTGTCAGTTTTAATTTTAAGACATCAGTAAACGGAACCGGACAGCAGGTTAAATTTCTTTTACAAAACCTGCCCCTGACCTGCACAATAATTCGAAAGCTAAAACTGGAAAATTTCACCACCCGACAAATAGAACCGGGATATTTCAAAGCTAACGACGGGGCCGGACTGGAAGGGTATATATATTTTCACACTCTTTCGGACAGTTATTTTCAAGCCACCGGTTCCGGCACCTACAGCACCTCAAAACTCCCCTTCTTACTCGGGGGCCGGGCAAGCGCAAAAATCACATGGGACCAAACAAGTCCGGATACCACCCATATCCGGGCAAAAATCAACATCCGGGTTTCTAGCGATCTTCTTCATTATACAGGACTGTTTCTATCCCCTATAATCAGCCGAATCACCCGTTCGAAAGCAAATAATATAAAAAATGTAGCACAAAACCTATTCAACCGGCTAAATAATCATCATGATAAAATAAAAAATATACTCCCGCCGGCGGATAGAAAAAAATTTAACCACTGGCCTGAAATTTTAAATCCATAAATATTACCTTTGCTTTTAATTTAAATTTAGTTATTCTTTTCTTCCTGTTCGGGAAAGGAGAAATGTAACCTTGTATTTATTACAGCAAATCAGGCTCTATTTTCTGCAATTAACCGCCCAGGCTGAACCCCAAACCTCTCCCTACGGCCGCATCGGGCAAGCGTTTACAGAAGGACGCTGGCAGATGATGGGTCCGCTGGTTTATGGTTTGCTGGTATTATTTGGATTAATTTTTGGAACCTATGGACTGTACTGGGTCTGGAATCAATTGACGGGAGAAAAGAAAAAGAAAATCACCGTTCTGGAGGCACTGCAGGAAAATTACGAACTAAGTTCCAGTCAGAACCGCTACCTGGATGCCCTGGTTGAAAAATTCAAAAACAGGAATCCACATGACCCGGAGATCAGCAACGACTACCTGCTAAACTTTCTTAAATATACCGTTCAGAATCTCACCCATGCGCCCGATCAACGGCTCCGCCGCCAGGTACATCACGTCCCTGAATTAAAAGCCGGCGATATCATGCAGGTTATGATAAATATCGACCAGGAGTTTCGCACCCATACCTGTAAAATTATTGAACAAAATAAAAAATACATCCATTTAACTTTTTCAGAAGACCGCCCCCCGCTGGAAAAAGGGAAACAGGTGGAAGTGTCCTACCGCCAGGAGGATTTGTATTTCCGTGGCAAAGGAAAAATAGAAAATGTCCTGGAAGACAAAATTATAATACATCTGCCCGACGGTCTTCATTTTGAAGAAAAAAGGACATTTTTCCGTCTCCCCGTCGATTCTTTGCCGTGCAAGCTTACCCTCAAGGATTCGGGGGACAACACAGCCGTCCTGAAAGGGGAAATGGAAGATATAAGTGCCGAAGGTGCCTGCGTGTTGATTGATGAAACGGATAAAATCGACCTTGAGCAGCACCTGCGGGGAACAATTGAATTTGAGCTGCCCGGTTTTCGAGAAGTCAATATCCGGGTTGAAATTGCGCGGACTCAGGACAAAGGCAATCAGCTTGAACTGGGTATGAAATTTACCCGGATCGGAATGGCGGTCCGGGAAAGAATCATCCAGTTCATCCACAACCGCCAGCCTGAAAGCAGCTAAAAGTTTCCTTCCTTAATTAAAACTAAA
>JBNJDC010000081.1:0-6329 GCA_051744565.1 bacterium | reverse complement strand
TTAAGTATATTTTACCATTATAAAAGGGAAGGGGGAATTATTTTTATCAACGCAGCAAGCGGTGTAAATTAACCAGGGCTGCTTCGTTGCCGGGATCAAGTTCAAGGACCCGTTTGAAAATTTGGCGGGCATTTTTCTTATTACCCAGTTCCATCTCGGTAATCCCAATCAACAGCAGGACATCAACACTTTCCGGCCAGACTTTATAGACTTCGACAAAATTTTCAAGAGCTTTCCTGTAGTTTCCGCGGGCAAAAGCCACCCGGCCGGCGGACAACTTCTTTTTAATATCCAGTTCTTCCAATAGAAGTTTCGGGGGATCAAACTCCAACCCGGGAAGCTCCCCGGGTTTCACGTCTGGTTGATCGGGGACAATCATCGAGAACTCATCGGAAGTTTCGCCGTTTTCTGTCTCCAGCCCGGGCAAATACAGCACTCCGGTTCCGGTTTCAATCTGCTCCTGTTCTTCACCGGTTTTTTCTCCCTTCACCCTTCCCCTGTTATCCCTGGAGGATTTTTCAGCCGGCTTTTCCCCCAGCTCCGGTGCCGGCATAAAAAACGTAAAACCAAATCTATGGACATGATCAAAATCCCCCTGGGGAACAAGGGCATAATTAAACTCTAAATTTTTGCTCTCCGAATGGTAGCCAAAACCATAAGTAAATTTTTTGTCATCAATATCCCGTGAATTATCATACCCCATTCTCAGGCTGAATAAATCGTAAATCAGCCATTCTGCGCCAAATCTATAAAAATTTTCCGAATCGTTCGGGTGGTGTTCAAGCTCCCCGTGAATGTCTATATCCGGTCCACCAACCTCAGCCAGGTACAAACTCGCTCCCCCCTGCGCAAGCAGCGGTAAATTTTCAGTTTGTTCTTCAAATTTAAGGCCCGGTCCCATGTTAGCTACAACCAGACCCAGTGAGAAGGGCAGACTATCGGATCGCGGGTGCCATTGCAGTCCAACATCCAGCGCCGGCCCAACAGCCTCCTCATAAGCTTCAAGCCGGACAATCCGGGGGGCAACACCCCATTGCAGCTCATCAGTAAGTTTCCCGGCCAGGGCGCCGGAAACTACGGCGTCCACATCATTGAATTCCCCGACTGAGTCAACCCGGTCCCCCCCGTCAGAAGATTCTGTAACAGTTTCATCAACACTGCCGTAATCAAGAACCCGCAGGCCACCCGCCCAGGTTACATTATGATCATAAGGCTGGGAAAACCCAAAATTACCATAATTGATCCCTTCCACCAGGGTCATGTAGGAAAATTCAAACTTTCTTTTTTTCTCACCGGCCAGCCCGGCGGGATTATATTCAAGGGAAGCCGGCCCGCCAACCGAAGCCTGGCCGGCTCCGCCCATTGCCGGCAGCAAAGCTCCCCCTCCCAGCTCCAGTATCTGGCCCGTAGATTCTCCCGCACTTTTCCCGTAAACCGGGTTAATGGCCAGCAAAAATATAATTAAATATACGACAGTAAATAATTTTTTGCAGCTCAAATCAAAAATTTCCTCCGCTTCTCACTGTAAAAGTATCCTGAATCACCTGGTAATTACCAGTTGTCCGCTTTTTTGCTCGCCGGAAACGTTATCCTTTAACCGGTAGACATAATGTCCTGTTGCCACATCTCCGGCTCCCGGCCAGTGCAGCTGATAATATTTACCTTCCACTACTTCCGAAAACTCCGAATAGCTCCTGCTTTCAACAAGCCGACCGGTAACAGTATAAATCTTTAATTCAAAATCAATTTTTTCCTCGCCGTCGGTATATTCATCATAATTTTCAAATTGGAAAATAATTTTATTTTGCCCTTTGGATACTTTAAGCGGGTTGGGTCCAACCACTAAATTCTGAAACTTTCTGGAAGATGAGAAGTTTTCATTTCTCAGCAATTGAAACTCCGAAAAACTATCGACTTCCACTCGAACGCGATTATCCTTAGAATCGAGCTGAGTTAAATTTACTTCCTTCCAAATTGGAGGGTTCGGAGTTTTATTTAACCGATAGAAGTCAAAATCTTCCGGATTACCTTCCGGTAATTCAATCTCCAGTATATATCTGTCTCCCGGTTTTCCCCCCACCATTTCAATCCGAGTTAAAGATCTATCGGCTATCCCTTTAACAGCACTATATTGCTCACCGGCTTCCCCGTTTGCGTCTTCCACCCATTCTTTCCACCTTCCTTTGCGCGAACTAATAGAAACTGCCCCGTCTCCTGAAAAATTTCCGTCTTTTACCCGTAAAGTTCGCCTGTAACCTGTATTTGGATCGGAATATTCAATATACGGTTTCTCCACATCTGAAAATTCACGATTTATGGCAGATCTTTCAGTTTCAAATATTGTAGTATCAGACACTGTAGATTGATTTTCATCATAAATTGTTGCTTTTACTTCATACTTTTTTCCCATTTCCAGGTTTGTGAAAGTGGTTTCAGCACTTTCAGTATCCGTGGATAATTCTAAATCCAGCTTAACATTGGACTGTCCGTCCATCTCGACAAGGATAAAATCCCCGGTAAGGGCGGAATAATCAATTTTTACGTCCAGGGTCGTATCTCCCCAGATTTGATCGGAAAAAGGTCTTTTGATTCGAACCTGTAATTCATTGAACTCCGCCTGGATCACAGCATCTGTATCCAGGGTAACTGTCGTCGACGCCGCCTCCGTATCAGCCAATAAATCGACAGAACCCGACCACTCCACGAACCCCCAGAGCGACCCCGCTATTTTCGCCGTGAGATCCACTTTGGACTCCGAATTGTAAGTTAAAGTTTTTGTGTCCAAAACGGTGCTCGTCCCGCCTCCGCCAGCCGGATCAACTTTCACACTCCCCCCTTCCGGCGGATTCACCTTGATAGTTAACACATAGGTATCCCTCACAAACTCCCCCACAATTGTTTTATCCCCGTCCATAACCACCTGGACTTCCGAGGCAGTAGTACCGGCAATATCTCCGCTCCAGCCGGCAAATAACCAGTGTCTATTTGCTGTAAACGCTTCCAGGTTAAGTGTGTCCCCGGAGGTAAATTCAAATTCTTTTTCCTGCTGAACAGTTGTATCTATCCCCCCATCTTTTGCCTGGATATAGCCCCCAGCATCGGAATCAGCTCGTACCGTCAGCGTATAGCTATCCCGGCTAAAATTGGCATAGACAGTCGTATTATCAAGTAACTGCAGGTTTATGGTATCACTTGTAGCCTCGGTGTCCCCGCTCCAGTTTTCAAACAACCAGTGCTTACTTGTTGAATTTGCCGAAAGTTTAATATTCTCTTCAGATTTAAAGACAAAAGTACCGGTAGTATCGAAGGAAGTATCATCATTTACCGTTACCCTCCCCTCGGTTTCAGGCTTCACCTCCACCTCCAGGGTATAGGTGTCTCGCTTAAAATTTGCGGTTAACGCTATATCCGTATCCAGGTTCACATTAATTTGTGGGTTGTTAGGATTAATCCCGGCCGTATCGCCGGACCAGTGGTCAAAAACCCAGTGTTTGTTTGCTGGTGAAGCTTCTAAAGCGTGAGAAGTTTCTGACTCATATTGGAAGGTTTCACTGCCGGTGCAGGTTTCATTTCCGTCAACCACCACCTCCCCTTCCCCGGCTGGATCTACGGTCAAATCAAGGGAATATTCCTTACGGTTAAAATCAGCATCTAATTCTTTATTGCCGTCCATCTCCAGCTGAATTGTTGTATCGGAACTACTTTTATCCCCCGACCAGCCGTCAAAATTCCAGTGGGTTCCCGGTTCAGCCACAAGATCAAGCTCTTCTTCCGCATCATAAGTGAAGGTTCCACTGGACGTTTTCGTGTCGCCGTTTATTGTAACCTGGCCGCCGTCATCCGGGTTTAGGTTTAAAACCAGCTCATATCCCTCGCGACTGAAGTTCCCGGTTACACTTTTTCCGTCAGTATCCATCTCAATAGTTGTTTGGGCCGAGTTTTCATCATTTACATCCCCGGCCCAGGTGTCAAATTTCCAGTGGTTGCTGGCGACTGCTTCCAGGTCCACCGTTTTTTCCGATTCAAACAGGAAGGTATCGGACTGCTCATATTTTCCCACCGTGTCCCCGTCCACAAATACAAGCCCGGACTCCAGGGGACTGTCCGAGGCAACTGAAACGGTAAGCTGGTACATCTTCCGCTTAAAATTAGCCCTTGTGAGTTTATCTCTATCCATTGTCACTATAATTTCCGAATCGGAACCGGACCCGTCCACGCTCCAGTCATCAAACTGCCAGTGTTTATACTCCGCAGCTTCAGCAGTAGCTTTAAGAGCAACAGTATCCTCCGCTTCAAAAGTAAAAGTTTGATTACCTTCCACTGTTGTCTCGCCATCCACCACCACTTCTCCTTCTCCCGCAACATCCACTTCCAATATGAAATCTTTTTTAATAAAACTTGCCTGTTCATATATATTATCCGTATCAACAAATATTTTCTTTTTCGGATCAGTACCGCTCAATCTTGATTTATCGTTACTGGGCATCTCAACCCACTCTTCAAACTCCCAGTAATCGTCAGCCCTGGCCTCAACGGTGATAGTCTCCCCGGCTTTAAAGGTATGCTGGGTGTTAGTATCATCGTAATAATTTCCTTCGGCAAGAACTACTCCCTCCCCTCCTATATCAATACTCACTTTGTACATCTTCCGAGCGAAATTAGCCTTTACGTCTTTATTCGCATCCATCGTCAGAACTATTGTGTCCTGGGAACTATCCGTATCACCACTCCAGCCGTCAAATTCCCAGTATTGCTCCGCAATTCCCCCCAGGGTAACGGTCTCTCCCGCCGTGAAAGTAAAACTGTCGCTGTCGCTAACAGTTGTGTCTCCGTCGACAAGTATGTTCCCACCTTCCACTGGATTTACGCTAACAGTTAAAGTCTCCCCGTAAACCGCAGAATCCATGAAACCAGCGGAAAAGAAAAATACCAGGAACGAAAGAAAAAGAGAATATAAAATACGTCGCAATCTAAAAGCACCCATTTATAAAAACATCCCGAAAATATGAACTCACAACACGCAACACGTAACTCGCAACTGTCCTCACACCCTCCCCCAGCAAAAACATATTATACTAATTCTATAATCGGCATTCTAAAGCTTAATGTTAAGGAGAAGCTGAAATAATCAACAGCTGGTCGGTCGAACCAGCAATTCAGATTAAGTCCATTTTTTTGTGTAAAAATGGCTCTTGTTCGGAATATAAGCCTTTTGCGAAACAGGAAGTTTCGTTTGCAAAAGGCTTGCCTCGGAATAGACAGGATGTCTATGAGAATGAGAACAAGAGTCTTTTTACACATTTTTTCGGACGTGGCCGCAATTCAGGATAAATGAAGTTTTAAATTCTTGATAGTTTAGCCGGGAAGACAATCGGGTAGTCAAAAACTATAGAGGCTGAAAAATCACTCTAAGACAACAGAACCAAATCAAATTATTCCATAACCAGAATAACAAGCCGCTACCAAAAAATTTATTTAAGGTAGGAATCTATTTGGGAGGCAAGTTGTGAATATAGCTGGTCGAAGTTATCGGTTGTAACCTCAATTTCCCGGCGGTCATCAGCAGTAGTAATAACAGCTCGGGCCTGGTACTGGCCGTCAGCGGTCCGCTCAATTTCACCGGTGACCAGGGACTCACGACCAGTTTTTTCCAACAACTGCTCGATTTGGCCCTCGGATAATTGATCATTTAACAGCGCAGTTTCCAGGGGCTTGTTTTCAGAATAAACTGTTGCTTCATAATCCGCAAGTTCTCCCAGGGCCTCTTCCAGCCGGCGAATATCAAACTCTTCCTCAACACCTTCAGTTTCCCACTGGAGCAAACCCGGTTCCAGGGTTACTTCCCAGTCAATCTCTTCAAATTCAGATGTATCAGCTGCCTGTTGATCACCGACCGCCGACTCTTGCCCGGTACCTTCTTCATTTTCTGTGAAAGTAGGTTCTTCCTTCTCCGGCTCGCCAAAAGTAACAGCCAGACCAAAGAAATGTTGATTGTCAAAATCAGAACGCTGCTGGTAGGAATAATTTAAATAACCATCCCCGAACTGCATTCCCAGGCCGGCGGAAAAGTTATTATCCTTACTGCCGGCGGTTTCAAGCTCCATACCTGCACGCAAAGCCACGCCAAACTGGACCCGATCGGTGGTCTGGCGCTGAAGCCGGCGAAAATAAGCCCGCCGGAGCCTCGGCTCGGATTCCTCAAATCGCCGCCACAACCACCATTCTCCGCCTAAGTTAATCGAACTGAGGCCCGGATCAGCGCCATATACAAGATCTCCTTCGAGAGCTATCTCAGGGGCCGGTCTGTATCTTAAACCAACCCTTGATTC
>JBNJDC010000080.1:0-6392 GCA_051744565.1 bacterium | reverse complement strand
ATAGCCCTGGACGGAAGTTTGCGAGGAATCCCGGGGGTTTTACCCCTGGCCCTGGCCGGGAACCGCGAGGATTTTCAGCAGATGTTTACAGCCCCGGAAAATTACCTTGAAGTTGAGCCTACCGGTCTGCAGGCAATCAGTGTACCGCACCTGCGTTCGGCGGTAGCAATACTGGAAGGAAGGTTAACCCCTGAACCGCCTGCGGAAGATTTCAAAAAAGAAATCCCGGAGTTTGATCCCCGGGATTTTGCCGACGTAAAGGGCCAACCCAGTGCTAAAAAAGCGCTGTGCACGGCGGCCGCCGGCGGACACAACGCGCTGATGATCGGACCACCGGGAACCGGCAAATCAATGCTGGCCAGCCGGCTCCCCGGAATTTTGCCCCCGTTAACGAAAAAACAGGCCCTGCAAACCACATGTGTCCACAGCGTCGCCGGCGAATTACTAAAACGGGGCCAGTTAATTGACACTCCGCCGTTCAGGTCTCCCCACCATACCATCTCCGGGGCCGGATTAATCGGCGGCGGGCAGAACCCCCGCCCGGGCGAAGCAAGCCTTGCCCACCACGGCGTTTTGTTTCTTGATGAAATGCCGGAGTTCCAGAGAAATATTCTGGAAACCCTGCGCCAGCCGATGGAAACCGGGGAAATACACATTTCCCGGGCCCGCTCCTCCTGTCATTTCCCCGCCAATTTTCTTCTATTGGGGGCTATGAATCCCTGCCCCTGTGGATATCTGTCCCATCCCGAACGACAGTGTATCTGCACTCCCAGCCAGATCGACCGTTACCGGCGAAAGCTCAGCGGACCACTTCTGGATCGAATAGATCTTCACCTCTCGGTGGGACCTATTTCTTATGATGAATTGACAGGCGGGGAGGCAGTCGAGGATACCGCCGACATGCGCTCCCGGGTCCAAGCGGCAAGAAATCGCCAGGAATCTCGATATGAAGAGGAAAATTTCTTTTTAAATGCTGAACTACCGGCTCCCAAGATAGACGAATACTGTCCACTTGAACCGGGAGCAGAATCTTTGCTCAAACAGGCCGTGGACAGCTGGGGCTACAGTGCGCGAACAGTTCATCGCCTGCAAAAGGTGGGAAGAACACTTGCCGATATTCAACAAACTGAAAATATAACGGAAAACCAGATGGCCGAGGCCCTGCAATATAGAGAATTTGAACTGGACGGCTGGCAGCAGTAGTATTTCTTCATCCATACCTTTTGTGGTAAACACCAAAAAATTGTATAATTTAAATCCAGCATTGAACTAATAACTACAGCTGGAAAGGTGGTGGTATCATGGTTGAAGATCACAAGCGTGTTACCTTGAACATAACCGGACGGGTCCAGGGGGTTGGCTTCCGCCATTTTACAGTTACAAATGCAAGAAAACTAACAGATGTTGGCGGCTGGGTTCGAAACGAACCCGACGGTTCGGTAAAAGTGGTGGCTGAAGGCTCACAAAAGGAACTAAATAAACTTATTAAACAGGTTAACCAGGGGCCACGAACAGCCCGGGTTGACAATGTCCGCCAGCAGTGGGGCGAGCCAACCGGGCAATTTAATACTTTTGAGGTCCGCTATTGAAGCGCATTAATCTTGAGTAGTTCTGTATTTCCTCATACAATAAAATCATTGACTAATATTTTTATCCAGGGTGATATTCATGGCCGGTCATTCTGAATGGGCCAACCGCAAGCATCGCAAAAAAAAGCAGGATCGCAAGCGGGCTAAAATTTTCGGAAAACTATCAAAAAAAATAATTTCCGCCGCCCGGAGGGGGGGAGGAGATCCGGAAAAAAATACTGAACTACGTAATATTATCGAACGGGCAAAAGACAAGGATATGCCCAAGGACAACATAGAACGAGCAATATTAAAGGGGACCGGTGATTTACCGGGGGTAGAATACGAAGACGTTATTTACGAAGGTTACGGACCGGGCGGAGTAGCCATCATGGTTGAAGTCACCACCGACAACACCAACCGTTCCATATCTCAGATCAGGAAGATTTTTGACGACCATGATGGTAAAGTGGGGGAGAGAGGTTGTGTTTCCTACCAGTTTGATCGTAAGGGTTACTTCACGGTTCCTTCCGGGGAAATAGAAGAACTGGAACTTTTTGAACTGGCAGTTGAAGCCGGAGCGGAAGACGTAGCGCTCGAGGGGGATTTCTACCGGGTTATAAGCTCAGTCGAGGATTTCATCGACGTTAAAGAGACCCTGGAGGAGGAAGAAATTTCGATTGAAATCTCTAAAATAACACAAATTCCCCGGGTGACTGTGCCGGTAAAAGACCAGGAAGCTGAAAAAGTAATCAAGCTCCTGGAAGACCTGGAAGAACATGATGACGTTCAGCAGGTCCACAGTAATTTTGAAATGGATGAGGATGCCCTTAAAAAAACCGAAGCAATGACCGCTTAGGAGGAGCTATTATTACAACTATCCTCGGGATTGATCCCGGACTTGCCACAACTGGCTATGGCGCAATTGAGAATATTGACGATGAGTTAAAAATGCAGGGCTGCGGAGTAGTAAGCACTCCGGCTGAGACAGAATTCTGCCAGCGACTGCAAATAATCCATAATTCAACTCTTGAACTGGCTTCTCGCTTCCAGCCGGATGTTATCAGCGTTGAAGAGTTATTTTTCTGCAAAAATGTTAAAACTGCAATAAAAGTGGGCCAGGCAAGGGGGGTAATCCTCCTGGGAGCGGGAGAAACGGAAGCAAAATTAACTGAATATTCTCCCCTCCAGGTGAAAAAAACAATCACGGGAAACGGAAATGCCGATAAGAAAGCGGTCCAGAAAATGGTAAAAAATGAACTTGGACTTTCGGAAGTACCCCGGCCCGACGATGCTGCAGATGCCCTTGCAATTGCTATCTGTCACGTTATTCTCAATCGATACAGATCAAAATTGCCGGCGGAGCAAAAATAATTTAAAATTAAACTTGAGTTTCTTATTTATTATTTAAATTGAGCGATTTTGATTACTAATGGGATCATAACATAATTCTCTGACTCATTCTTGCAGCCGTCCAGGCTGCTCCGAGGAATGAATATTCCATCTCAAGTCCCTCGTGGACTCTGGAATATTCATAATACCGCCAGAGAACTATGTTATTACCCGCAAACGTTCAGTAACATTCAATTTAGATTATTAAACCAAATTTTTTGAAGGCTGGTGGTGCAAAAATGAGTGATAATGTAAAAACGGATACCGAAGTAGCTGAATCGATGGATGTCGAAAAAAACTTCCGAGTTGTCGGGCGAAATTTACCGCGCCAGGAAGCAAAAAGAAAAATTAAAGGGGAAGCAAAATACGTTGACGATATCCCAACGGAAGACGCTCTCTACGGCCGCACTGTGCGGTCGCCCGAACCCCGGGGGAAAATAAAGGATGTAAAATTCAAAAATGGAATTCCCTGGGAAGAATTTGTAATTGTTCTGCCCGAGGATATTCCCGGAGAAAATATTGTCCATCTCATTCACAACGAAATGCCTTTCCTGGCGGAGGATGAAGTGAAATACAGGGGAGAGCCGGTCGCACTTATTGCTCATGAAGATGAGATGCTGGTTGAAAAAGCTCTGGATTACGTGGAAATTGAACTGGAAACCGAAAATATGGAACCGATGTTCACAATTGACGAAGCCCTGCGCAAGGACAACGTTCAATACCAGGGAGGATTAAAAACAAACGAGCCTAATGTTTTTGCCGCCTATGAAATCGAGGACGGTGATATCAACCAGGGCTGGCAACATGCGGATGTAATAGTGGAAGAAACCTACCGCTCCGCCGCCCAGGAACACCTTTATATTGAACCAAACGGATTAATTTCCCGCGCAGATCCCCAAGGCCAGATTTTTGTTGAAGGTTCCATGCAATGCCCTTACTACATCCAGGAAGCAATGATTCATCTTTTTGACGTCGATCCGGAAGCTGTGCAGATCCTCCAGGATGAAACAGGTGGCGCCTTTGGCGGAAAAGAGGATTTTCCCAGTATGCTGGCCGGCCATGCCGCCCTGCTCTCCTGGCATGCTGACGGCAAGCCCGTTCGGATGATTTACGACCGGGAAGAAGATATGCTGGCTTCCACAAAGCGTCATCCTTCCAAAACAGAAATTAAAGCCGGATTTACCGAGGAGGGTGAAATTGTAGCTCTGGACATTGATTTTGTCCTGAACGGCGGCGCCTATCCCACCCTCTCGTCCACTGTACTTTCCCGGGGGATTTTGCATTCCTTTGGACCGTATAAGATTGATAACGCTAATTTGCAGGCCAGGGCAGTGATGACCAATTCCACCCCTTATGCCGCCTTCCGGGGCTTTGGTACTCCGCAATCGATTTTTGCCATGGAAACTCACATGAACAAGGCGGCAAGTGTCCTGGGTCTGGCTCCCGAGGAAATTCGCCGGCGTAATTTCCTGGAGAAGGGCGACTTTATGCCCACGGGCCAGGAAATAAAGGAAGAAATTGACCTTGAATATTTAATGGATGAAGCACTTGATAAAATCAACTACGATGAAAAACAGGAGAAAATAGAACAATTCAACGCCCAATCGAAAACGGTAAAGAAAGGGCTGAGCCTATCGACATTTTTCCACGGTGCCGGTTTCACGGGCAGTGGCGAGGAAGACCTCGCCTCCCGGGCTGCAGTCCGGTTAACTGAAAATGCAGGTGTGCAAATACTTGGTTCCCAGGTTGATTTCGGCCAGGGTATCCACACGGGATTTGTCCAGATTGCAGCCGAAGCCTGCAATATACCCACCGAATGGGTGGACGTTCATCAACCGGACACCAAAGAAGTCCCTGACAGCGGGCCCACCGTCGCTTCCCGTTCCACAATGATAGTGGGCAGATTAATTCAAAAAGCCTGCGATAAACTGGTCGAGAGACTGCAGGAAAGGGCCGGCCTACCGGAAGAATTCTCGGCCGACGATTTTAAAGAAGCCGCCCGCAATTACCTGGGAGAATTTGGCGAATTAAAGACCGAGGTCCAGTACAAGGAACCCGAAGATATCAAATGGGACGAAGAAGAATACCGGGGCGAAGCCTACAGCGGTTACGCCTGGAGCTGTGACGTGGCGGAAGTGGAAGTTGACCTGATTGACTACCGGGCCGAGGTGACGGATTTTGTTTCAACGGTGGAATGCGGCCAGGTAATCAATCCCGAACTTGCCGCCGCTCAAATTGAAGGTGGCGCCGTCCAGGGAATCGGGTATGCTCTTTATGAATATCCGATTATGGAGGAAGACGGAGCAATGAAAAACAATCAGTTTTCCAATTATATAATTCCCACGGCTGCTGATGTTCCCGACCTTGATGTGGAATTCATTGAATTCCCCCATCACAACTACGGTCCCTACAGCGCCAAGGGAATCGGGGAACTACCGATGGATGGTCCGGCTCCGGCCGTAGCCAGTGCAGTGGCCCGGGCCCTGGACAACCATTTTATCCCCGAGATACCACTTTTACCTGAAGTTATAATGGAGGCTATCGAAATGGAGGTTGAAGATTAATGGCAGAACCCAAGACCAAACAGGAAATTTCTTTCACTGTAAACGACAAGCAACGGACAGTTACAGTCCACCCCATGAAACGGTTGCTTGACGTTTTAAGGGAAGATTTGGAACTCATGGGGACAAAGGAAGGCTGCGGAGAAGGAGAATGTGGAGCCTGTTCAATCTGGATGAACGGCGACCTGGTTAATAGCTGCATGATTCCCGTCTGCCAGGCTGAAGGGGCACAAATAACCACGATAGAAGGCCTGGGCGACGACGAACGAATGACAACCGTGCAGGAAGCTTTTGAGAATCGAGGGGGAACACAATGTGGAATGTGCACGCCCGGAATGGTGATGGCCGCCACTTATTACCTGGAGCATCCGGAACATGCTGATAATATCCGCGAGGCCCTGGCGGGCAATCAATGCCGCTGTACCGGTTACAAACGAATTATTGACTCAGTCAAAGAAGCTTTCCAAAACCTGTGAGGAGCGTGAATTTTAATGAAACCCCATTCGGAAAATTTTAAGGTTGTTAATCCCAGGACAATAGAGGAGATAGTTGATGTTTTAAACTCCAGCGAAAATGCGCTCCCCCTGGCCGGTGGTACTGACCTATATGTATCCCTGCGTAATGATCAATTTGATTCGGCTGTGTTTATTAATCTTAAGGCCTGTGAAGAGCTGGATGGAAAACCGGTTTTCAAAGATGACGAGCTGGTTTTTGATGCTCTTACCACCTTCAAACAGGTTAGATACGACGAGAATATCGAGCAGAAGTTCCCCCTGCTTATCAGGGCGGCCGAACTGGTCAGCACTTTGGGAATCCAGAGTCGAGCCACCTGGGCCGGAAATATTGCCAACGCTTCCCCCTGCGGTAACGG
>JBNJDC010000079.1:0-6393 GCA_051744565.1 bacterium | reverse complement strand
AAAGTTCGCGGGTGTTTTTTTTATGTGTGATGATGTGAAGAGTTATCTGGAGGAGAATGATCAGTTTGCCGAGCACGTGGGCGTGGAAGTTCTTGAGGTCGGCGAGGGGGAGGCCCGGGCGAAGCTGGAGCTCGGGTCGGAGCACCTGAATAGCCTGGATACTGTCCACGGGGCGGCAATATTTACGCTTGCCGATGTAACTTTTGCTGCGGTGGCCCATGTGCCCGGGCGCCAGGCGCCGGGGATCCAGGTTAGCGTTAATTATTTCCGGGCGATCAGCGAGGGAACGCTGGTAGCTAGAGGAGAGATCGTTCACGACCATCCCAAGCTGGCCACCTACCGGGTGGAGATAAAAAATGAAGAGGAGGAGCTAATAGCTGATTTTGAGGGGACGGTCTACCGGACGAAGAAAAAATATCCGCCCGAATAAATGAGGGCGTATTTTTTCTAAGCGTGTAATTTTAAATCGGGAATCGCTGAAGCTGACAATAAATTATTCAACGGACTGGTGATTGGGATGTTTTCCAGGTTTAATAAAGTTTACTGGGTTTTAATTATTGCCCTCTGCGTGGCGGGGGGAGTGTTTAGCTGGTTATATTTTTCCAGCGCTTTTCCCCTGGTTGATGTTGAAATAAGTATGGATCGGGCCGGGGCCCTGGAGAAGGCGAAAAAAATTGCCGGGGAATATAATCTTGGACCCGGGGGGGTTGAGCAAACGGCCAGCTTCAGCCGGAATAATGAGGTCCAGAATTTTGTCGAGCTGGAAGCCGGGGGGAAAGAAGCCTTCCGGGAAATGATCCGCGAGGGTTTTTATCAACCTTTTCAATGGCATGTGAGGAATTACAGGCCCGGTAAGAGCCGGGAAACGACGATTAGATTTACGCCGACCGGCCGTCCCTATGGGTTTCAGGAAAAATGGCCGGAAGAGGATACCGGACCGGCCCTGACCGGGAAGGAAGCCCGGAAAATTGCCGAAACGAAGGCCCGCGAAAACTGGTCGGTTGATCTGGAGAAATACGATTTAATTTCCAGCGGCAGCAATGAACTTCCCGTCGGCCGGGTCGATCATACTTTTATTTATGAATTGAGCGGGGAAGAAATAGGTGCCGGGAGCTACCGGCTCCGGTTGAAGGTCAGCGGCCGGCAGTTAAGCGAGGTGACCCGTTTTGTAAAAATCCCGGAAGCATTTACCCGCCGTTATCAGAACATGCGTTCGACAAACAATTTTATTCAAAACGTGGGAAATGTTTTCGTTTATCTCGGTTATTTGCTTATAGGTTGTCTTTTTGGTTCATACTGGCTCTTGAAGGAGGATGCCCTCCGCTGGAGAAAAGCACTTGCCTGGGGGGGATTTATTACTTTCCTTTTGTTTCTGGGCAGTTTGAATTCACTACCGCTGGCCTGGGGAGGTTATGATACCGCCCTCCCGGCGGGAAGTTTCCTGGCCCGGCAGATTGTAAACGCCCTCTCCTCGTCGCTGATATTTGGAGTAATAATTACCCTTACTTTTATTGCCGCCGAAGGGTTAACGCGCCAGGCGTTCGGTCATCAGCCGCGCTTCTGGAAGCTGTGGAATCCCCGGGCCGCCGGCTCAAGTGTTGTATTTAAATTAACACTGCTGGGCTACAGTCTTACCGGCCTCTATTTTGCCTATAACGTCGGCTTGTACTCTTTTGCTCTCGATTCACTGGGCTGGTGGGTGCCATCGGGTCTCATGTATAATCCGAATATTCTTGCCCATTACGTTGTCTGGCTGGAGCCGGTGGTAAACGCTCTCCGGGCGGGGTTCTGGGAGGAATGTTTATTCCGGGCGGTCCCTCTGGCCGGAGCCGCCCTGCTGGGGAACCGGTTTGGCCGGCGCAAATGGTGGATTGGTTTTGCCCTGGTTTTTCAGGCCCTTGTTTTTGGAGCCGGGCATGCCTCTTACGCGACCCAGCCTGCTTATGCCCGGATGGTTGAGCTGTTCTTTTCTTCCCTGGCCATGGGCGGGCTCTATCTGTTGTACGGTTTGTATCCGGTGATAATTATTCATTTCATCTATGATCTTATCTTGATGGCCATGCCGATTTTTGTGGCCACCGCCGCCGGGATATGGTTGAGCCAGGCGGCTGTGATTACAGTTGCCCTCGTGCCCCTGGGGATAGTTCTGTTTGCCTGGCTTTACCGGGGAAAACTTGAAGATTTGCCCGAAAGGTTTTACAACCGGTTTTCGGCCCCCGGATCGGCCGGAGAAACTCAATCCGCTAACTTCCCGGTCCCCGAGGGGTTGAGCCGGAGGAAAACCGGTATAATTATCCTGATTGGTTTAATCGGCCTGGCTGGCTGGTGGGGATTTGATAGTTTTGAAACTTACGAGACGCCCCTGGAAATGAAGAGGGAAGCGGCCGTGCAGCGGGCAAAAAAGCTGCTGGCGGCAGAAGGAGAAAATCCGGACGAGTGGATGATAGCTCCCTCGGTTTCAGCCGCCCGTTCCCGTGCGGATGCCTTTGTCTGGCAGGAAGGGGATACTGCAGCTTACAACCGGCTCATGGGCAACTACCTGCACGGTCCGAGCTGGAGCGTACGGTTTTTTAGTTTTGAAGGTTCCGTCGAGGAGAGGGCCGAGGAATACCGGGTAAAACTGGCGCCGGGGGAAAATCGGGAGCAGATTCAGCATATTTTACCCGAATCCGCCGAAGGTGACAGCCTGGCCCGCCGGCCGGCCAGGAGCAGGGCTGATTCCGCCGTTCATAACCGCTATGAGCTGGGGAACAGGGACCTAAAGCTGGTCCGGGCCAAGCCGCGCAGCCGCCCCAACCGGCGCGACTGGACTTTTGTTTACGAAGATCCGAATAGTTATCCACTGGAGGCGGGAGAAGCCCGGCTGGAAGTAAATATAGCCGGTTCGGAAGTTACCGGCGTCAGCCGTTACGTCCACGTGCCTGAGGACTGGAGCCGGGAAAAAAGAAGCCGGGATGCTATTTTTGATTTGCTCTCCCGGCTCGAATCCACATTTCTTTATCTGCTGGTTCTGGCCGGAGCTTTTGCGGGACTTGTTTACTGGGGAAAAGGCTGGCCCTTTGCGAGTCGCCCCGCCTGGACTGTCTTTGCGCTCTATCTCCTGCTGGTTGTACTAACCACCGCCAATAGCTGGCCCCGGATCGTGGCCGGCTTTAATACTTCCGAACCGTTCTGGAACCAGGTAGTGGTTGTCTTACTCGGCCGGTTGATGATGCTGCTGAGGGGCGGGTTCCTGGCTTTAGTTGCCGGATTTGTTCATGCCCGGCTTGGTAAAAATAAGACGGGGTCGGTGCTGCGTTCTGTTTTTACGGGGTTTGGCCTGGCGGCCACGGCTGCCGGTTTGCTAACCCTGGGAGGATATCTGGCCCCGGACATGTTACCTCCCTGGGGGGATTATGGTGCCCTTGATCATTTCTTCCCCTGGGCTCAGGCAGTTCTTGCCGGTTCATGGACACTTTTAAACGGTAGTTTGATTATCCTTCTTTTTGCCGCTGTTTACCACCGGCTGTCCCGGGCTAATAATATCCACCGGTGGGGAAGTCTTCTGCTGGCCGTCGTTTTTGGTATATTAATTGGAATTGAAGCCGGCCAGCCTTTTTCTCACCCGCTGGGTCCGGCCGTCAGCTGTTTCATATTTGCCCTGCTGTTTGCAGCTGCCAGCTTTTGGTTTCTTGCTAACGATAGGTCTTTTGTGCCCTCGGCGGTGGGAGGATTTCTTGTTATCAGCCATTTAAAGGTATTATTTACTGCCTCCCATCCGCAGATCTTTTGGGGGACGTTGATATCGGCAATTGTTACCCTCGGACTGGCAGTTTACTGGAGCTTTATTCTCCAGCGTAACCAGCAAGCAACTGGCGAAAGTTGAATTACCGGTCGGCGCGGGAAAGATTTGCCGGGAGCATCATTAAACGGTTATATTAGTAAATAGAGCGGAGCGGGAATATTCCCGCTCCGCTTTTTGCTTTTTCTTATTGTTCCCTGTGACAGAGCCACCAGTCCATAAATTCAATTTCGCCTTTTTCGGCCTGTTCTTTTCTCTGCTGGATTTCTTCAGTAGTGCTGGCCGGCGGCAGAATCAGGTTGTCGCCGATCAGCTCGTTGTCCGGCCAGTTGGCGGGGATGGCAACCTTCTCCTCGCTGTGAGTCTTGAAGCCTTTTATCATCCGCAGAATTTCATCCATGTTGCGGCCCAGTTCCGCCGGATAATAGAGAATGGCCCGGATGGTGGATTTCGGATCAACAATAAATACAGCCCGGACCGTGGAGCTGGAGCTGGCCGTGTGCATCAGACCCAGCTCTCTGGCAACGGCGCCACCGGCATCGGCAATGATTGGAAATTCAATCTTTTCCCCGACGTTATCTTCAATCCATTCGGCCCACTTCAGGTGACTGTGGACTCCGTCAATGCTCAGGCCGATCAGCTCGGTATCCAGCTCGAGGAATTGTTCATACTTCTTCTGGAAAGAGACAAACTCGGTTGTGCAAACGGGTGTAAAATCAGCCGGATGACTGAAGAGGACAAACCACTGGCCCTCGTATTTTTCCGGCAGGTTTATAGTTCCTTCCGTGGTTTTTACCTCCAGCTCGGGAAACTTGTCCCCGATCAACGGCATCCCCTGTTTTTGCTGTTCTTCTTCCATCTTTACCAACCTCCTCTAAAAAATAAGTTAATTCCAGGTTGAATTTGATTTAACCGTGTTAATTTTAAATCTATAATAGTTTAGAATTATTATAAATATGCACAAATATAATTATAGCTGTTTGTAAATATATATTCAATAAAAAAATTGGCTTGTGCCGGTTTGTTTTTAGAAACATTTTTTATACTATGGCGATAATTGCCGGTTGCCTGTTATTTTTTCTTAAAAGTTTACTGATAAGCGGTTATAATTGACTGGAACAGTTATAATAATTTTTCCCGGGAGGTGAAGAGTTATGGTTGTTGTTTCCGAAGAGGGTGAAGTTTATGAGTGTGAAATTTGCGGCAATGTTGTTGAAGTAAAGGAAGCCGGTGGTGGAGAACTGATTTGCTGCGGTGAGCCCATGCAAAAGGTTTGATTTGCCCGGAACTGCCCGTTTTATTTTGCGGATAAGATTTTGTGAGGCGTTAAAATTACAACCGGAGTGTTAAATTGGAAAAAGAAGAGTTTTTTGAAGAATATGAAAACTTTCCCGAAGAAATTGTAGAAGAGGCCTGGAAGCAGGCGGATTCCGCCGCCGGGGCCCAGGAGCTTCTTCAACCGAGTCACCTGGTTATGCAGGGGAAAATTTCCGGTTCTCCCAGGGATCCCGTTGGATTGTTTCAGATCAACTGGGAGATGAAAAATTTAGAGCAGGCCAATGTGCTCGGTGTGGCCGTCAGTCCCGCCGTTGAAGGGATAGCCATCGAAGAAAACCCCCATCCTTTCCGGGAAAACCTGGTTGAACTGCGCAATTCCAACCTCAGGCTGGACCGGTTGACCGATGAACTGGATAAACTCTTAAAATCAGAGTTGAAAAATACTTCCGAGCAGTTAATGGAGTCGCTGAGGGAGATAGACCGGGAAGAAATTGTAGATCAGGTCCGGGAGACAGTGCTGGCGAAACCCGATTTCGAGCCTTTTGAGGTCGATATTAACCTCCAGAAGCTATTGAACATCCAGACACAAAAGCAGGAAGATATAGAGGAAGAGGAGGGGGAGGAAGTTGAATTTCGCTGCGGCACCGAGGTCAGCCCGACCAAGGGCGTTTCCCTGGATCGACTTTCGCCGGGAGATGTTATTTTTGTTGAAGTTCTTGATTCTCCGCAGAGCCCGCTGGAGAACCGGATTTTATCGGTTTTAGAAAATTCCCGGGATGAAGAAAGTGGCATGATACCGGCCAAAATAATGTCAATCGGTGACAAAGGGGAGGGCACCATCCGGATCCGGGTAAAATTTGGTGAAAATGTAACCGGCGTCCTGGACTGCGGGTCAAATATTAATGTCCTGTGTCCCGAATCCACCCGGGAAAAGAAAACTCCCGGATCGGGGGAGACCAGTAATTTTGATCCGCAGGAATTTTTCTCCGATTATGGAATTTTACTTCTTTTTGTGTTCACCGGTATTTTACTGATTCTACTGTTTGCTTTATTCTTAGCCTGACTTCCCGTCCACCAACTTATATCCTCTTGTAAAGTGTCGAATTGATTTGGGACAACCCTCCGAATTAAGCCCGTTAATCCCCGCCAGTAAAGTGACAGCCTCTAAGATCCCACAAATCAAATAATTAACCCATTAATTGACAGGATTGTCTGGATTAACTTTGGATTAGAACCTAAAAACATCTTCAACACGGTGATTATAGAGGACGTGGAATGATACAGAAAATAACTATCAGAATCAGAGCGATCCTGAATTTAATTTTTTTGATTAG
>JBNJDC010000078.1:0-6422 GCA_051744565.1 bacterium | reverse complement strand
ATCCTTGCGGTGGCCCTTCTCAAAGGAAAATTCAGGAATTTGAATTGTTTCTCCGCGCAGCAGTTTTTCCAGGTGCGAATTAAAAAGATCCAGGTCAATAGCTTCCAGGGCTTCAAAATTATAATTTCCGTCTTCATCCCGGGGGGTTTCTTCCCGGGGAACAAAATAATCATCCGTGGAGATGCGAACCGGTTTAATCCCGTTCACTCGCAGGTGGATGGCCAGGCGCTTGGAAAAAGTAGTCTTTCCACTGCTTGACGGGCCGGCGATAGTGATCAAATCCAGGCTGGATAGGTTATCGTGGATATGGTCGGCTATTTGACTGATCTTTTTTTCATGCAGTGCTTCGGATATTTTAATAAATTCGGAAACATTTCTTTCTTCAATAACTTCGTTTAAAGAACCAATATCGTCCACTTCAAGTATTTTGGCCCACTCTTTGGTTTCCCGGTAAACCTGGAATAACTTCGGTTGATCGATAGCTTCCGGAATTTTGTGAATATTGTCCGCCAGGGGGAAGCGGAGAATAAAACCGGGAGTATAGGGACGCAGTTCAAAGTTGTGCAATTGACCGGTGGAGGCGGGTACGGGAAAGTAAGCAAGATCCAAAAAATCACCCAGCCTGCAGAGTTCAACTTCTTCGGGATGCCATCCGGCCAGCAGCCTTGTTTTATCGAATTGATTCCTATCCCGGAAAGTATCTACTGCCTCTTCATGATTTTGTTTGATAATTTCAAGTGGTAAGTTTTCATCAATAATTATTTGCATTTCATTTTCAATTTTTTCCAGTTCTTCAACGGAAACCGGTTGATGATCGTTAAGCTGGTAATAGTAACCGTGTTCCAGGGAATGGCCAATCTCCAGTTCCTGGAGGGAATAAAGGCGGCAGACTGCCAGACCCAGGATAAGAGAAATACCACGGCGGTAAAACTGTTCACCGTAACGATCTTTATAGTAAATAGGTTCCAGTTTTCCACCTTTTTCCAGCGGATGACGCAGTGAAATCATGTGCTGGTCCCGGGCTGCTCCCATCAGGGGATTGTCTTGATCTTCAATTGTAATGTTGTTTTCCTTGAAAATTTTCAGGGGGGAAATCCCGGCTGATTTTTCCACTATTTTATTGCCAATGGAAAATTCAAGCATACTTTCGCCCATTCAAACCAAACTCCATAAAAAAATAAAGTCAATCCCAATCAAGAGTTGATAGACATATAGAGAATATATATCATCTCATAACGCAATAAATTTTTAAACTAACTTGGCCTGTGAATGAAGTTTTGACACCGTGAAAACTATAATGGTAAACTTACACTTGATTTGAGCGATTCTTACGTTTGATCAGGAGATAACATAATTCTCTGGCTCATTCTCGCAGCCCTCCAGGCTGCTGTGAGGAATGTATATTCCAATTCAAGCCCCTCATGGGCTTTGGAATATTCATAATTCCGCCAGAGAACAATGTTATCACCTTCTCACCAAGATGGTGAGGATGTTGAATGTCTTATTTTCGGGTTTTTACAGTCATGGTTTGGCGGACAGGATGTGCGCCAGTGGCTGTATCCCTCGGAGACAGCTGGAGGCTGTTGAGAATGAGAAAATAAGATATTCAACTTTCGAATCGTCAAGATTGCACAATTTGGATTACACTTGATTTTAATTATAGTATCCACCGGAGGTAAATCATGGGTAATATTTATATTCATAATACTGAGACGGGAAAACTTGAGGAATTTGAACCGCAGGAAGATGATGAAGTAAAAATGTATGCCTGCGGAGTGACTGTTTATGACGACTGTCACGTGGGCCATGGGCGGGCCTACGTGGTTTTTGATACTATTCGCCGATACCTTGAATACCGGGGGTATGAGGTAAAATACGTCCAGAATTTCACCGATATTGATGACAAAATAATAAATCGGGCCCGGGAGCTGGAAATTGATTTTGGCCGGCTTGCCCAGGAGTATACCGGCAAATATTTTTCAGTAATGGACCGCCTGAATATAAAACGTGCGGATGTATATCCTTCTGTAACCGGACATATTGATGAAATTATTGAACACGTGGCGGGTTTGATTGAAAAGGGATATGCCTATGAAGTCGATGGAGACGTATATTTTAACGTTGATAAATTTGAAGAATACGGTCGGCTTTCCGGCCAGGATCCGGAGGAAATGGAGGAGGGCAGCCGGGTGGAAGCTGAAGCCAACAAAAAGTCGCCCCTGGATTTTGCTCTCTGGAAAAAATCCGGAGATGATGAGCCGGGCTGGGAGAGTCCCTGGGGAGTTGGCCGGCCCGGCTGGCATATTGAATGTTCGGTGATGAGCCAGTGCCACCTGGGAGAATCCCTGGATATCCACGGGGGCGGCCGTGATCTTATATTTCCTCACCACGAAAATGAAGTTGCCCAGTCCGAAGCTCTTACCGGCCAGCCCCTGGCTCGTTTCTGGGTCCACAACGGTTTTGTGACCATTGATGAGGATAAAATGAGTAAATCCGCCGGAAATTTTTATACCCTGGAGGAACTTTTCGAAAAGTTTGACCCGATGGTCATTCGTTATTTCATTCTCAGCCGCCATTATCGCAGTCCAATTGATTTTTCTTTTGATCGCCTGGAGGAAGCGGCCGGTGCCCTGGGCCGGCTTCAGAACCTGTATGAAAAACTTAAACAGGCCGAGGGCTGGCTGGCCGGCGGGGAAGAAAGCTCGATTGCTGCTCCTGAACTTGAAGAGTGTCGCCGGGAATTTTTTGACGCGATGGACCAGGATTTCAACTCAGCGGGGGCGCTGGGGAGTATTCAAAAATGGAGTCGCCAGTGGAACGAAGTGCTGGCTGAGTGGGAAAAACAGGAGCGGCTGGATCGGAAACAGCAGGAAAAAATCAGCCGGGCCCGGAGATGGCTGCAAATTGCCGCCGAAGAAATCCTGGGGCTTAATCTTGAGAAACGGGAAAAAACTTCAGCGGACTCGGCAGGGATTGAAGAGGAATTGGTGAATCTTGCTGTGAATCTGCGTGATGAGCTGCGGGAAAATGAGCTCTATGAGCTGGCTGATGAGGTTCGCGACAAGCTGCTGGAGACAGGCATTGAACTGCAGGATACACCCCGGGGAACAAAATGGAATTACAAAAGTGAGTGAAATTATAAGCGGGCGTAACCCGGTCCTGGAGCTGCTAGAAGCGGCAAAACCTGAAATAGATTATATCGTTTTTGCCCGGAGCGCGAGCGGCGAGCGAATTGATAAAATCAGAAAGCTGGCAAAGAAACGTAAAATTGAACTGCAGGATGTTTCCGGCGAACAACTTTCGGACCGGGCCGGGGATAAACACCAGGGGGTGGCCGCACGAATAAAATCATTATCCCCCCTTGATTTGAATGAATTTTTATCCACCGTTCAATTTGGTTCCCCCGCTCGCCTTGTCCTACTTGATAAAATTCAGGACCCTGTGAACCTGGGGAAAATAGCAAGGACTGCCCTCTATTTTGGCGTTGATGGATTAATAAAAACTGCGCATGGTTCGGCGCCGTTGAGTAATACCGTGTTAAAAACTTCGGCCGGGGCCGCCGCCCGCCTGCCAGTAGCCGAAGTGAGTAACCTGCAGAATGCGATTAAAAAATTGAAGGAAAAACGGTTCTGGTTTGTTGGCGCCTCACTGGAGGGGGAAAATAAACCGGAAGAGATACCCGTCGATCGCAACCTGGCCCTGGTAATGGGACATGAAGGGGAGGGGTTGAGCAGGTTAACCGCTAAAATGTGTGACTACCTTGTCTCAATACCGGGGGGCGGGGATTTTGATTCATTGAACGTGGGCGTGGCCGCCGGAGTTCTTATCTATACTCTGAAACCCCCGGACTGAAATTATATGCCTTCGACGGATTTTTCCAATTTTACCAAGATGGTTGCTCGAAAACTTCATCCCCGTCCTCATGCAAAAATAAGTTCTCCTCAATCACCACCGCGCTGGGAGGACCTGGGCTGGATGGTCGGCTGGATAGTGCAAGAGGGGTATACGGGACTGCAGTGGTGGGTTACACAGGAAGAAAAATGGGAAGAACTGACGCAGGACCTGGGCCGGAGCAAACAACAGAAAACCCAGGTTTTTATTAATTGGTATGTTAAAAGACTTAAAAAAATCGGGAGAGAATTTGGTGTCCCCGTTCGCCTGGAATCTGTCCGCTGGCGGCGGATAGATTTTCGGGAGATTATTGATCGGCCTAAAATCAAGGAAGGGGACTGGTGGCAGGTGGTAATCGGGGAGGAAAGTAAAATAGGTTCCTGGCACCTGGTTGTTCCCGAGCGGTTTTATCGGCTGTTTGAACCTGAACTTGAAGAATCCTCCCTGCAGTTGCCCTGGTTTTTTGACGATGTGTGGACAAGACTTTTGACTGCAGGAAAAAGACAGCTGCTGGAAGAATTAAGCCGGGAAAAGGGGCAGGTGAATCATCTTGCCTCTTTGATAGCAGCGGGAAGTCTAAAAATGGAAGAAATTGCTGAATTTCTGCCCCGCAATCCCCGGCAGGAGCTTGAAAATGCCCTGGAGGAGCGCCGGCAGTTGCTTGCCTCTAAATCCGAGCGCAGCCGCCGGCAGACGCAACAAGCCTGGAAACAGGATGCCGGCCGCTACCTGGTGAAAAAAATGGGGGAATTGCTGGAAGAAGGACGGTTGGGCGGGGAGCAGTTCAAAAGTTTTGCCGCCGACTGGGAACAGTATCAACTTGACCTTTTGCGCCGTAAATATGGCGGTTCCCGCTGGAAGAGACTCTGGAGTTCTTTGGATGGGGAAAAATTAAAACAGCTGATCCCGCGCTTGAATTTTCAAGATCTAATCTCGGCTTCCACCCGCCTTGGCGCCCGCCAGCGCGGTCGAATTGCAGCAGCTTTACCCGAACATAAAGGAGAACAGTTTGAAAAATCCAGCGAGGGGACCCGCAAACCGGAAGAAATTCTTACGGCCCGGAAAAAAATTTACAACCAGAGCAAAGAAATCTTTAAAAAAATGAATATTGAACCGCCCGAAGAATGGAAAAAGGACAACTCTTAAAAACAAATGAAGCAGGGAACATAAAGATCAAATAGACGAAATTAGTCGATGGTCAAAAGTCAAGGGTCGAAGGTCAAAACCGGTGGAGCCAATGGTTTGTAGATAATAAAAACGCGAGTGGGCGAGCTTGTGATATTTTTTGTATTGCAATCTGTATTGCGATATTGTATGTTTTAGTGTGGAGAGATATTTTAGGGAGGTGGATTTTTAATGAAAAACGTAACCTTTCGAGTTCCCGAGGAAACAAAAGAGAAAATGGAAGAGTTGTCCGTCAACTGGTCGGAGTATTTACGTGATTCTGTGGAGAAAGCACTTGATCGGGAGCAGAAGCGAGAAATACATCAAAAATTGAAAAAATATGAAGAGACCGACAAAACCACCGCCCCGGAAATTATTAGAGAAATAAGGGACAATGGCTGAGGAGCTGGTGGTGGATGCCAGCGTTTTGCTGGCTGTCTTTTTGCGCGAATCGGGAAGCGGTGAGATTATTTCTGTCCTCGAAAAAAGTTCTTTGTATGCCCCGGCACTGGTTCGCTATGAAACAGCTAATGGACTGTTGATCGCCAGCCGCAGGGGGAGGATTGATTCCCTGGAAAGGTTGGGACTTATTGATAAATATCCACTCAAACATCCGGCAAGAAACCACTGGTGGCGCCGGGCCGAAAAGCTGGTTAAAAACACGGATTTAACATTTTACGATGCTTCCTATGCAGCACTTGCCCGGGTCCTTGACCTCCCCCTGTATACCCTGGATAAGCAGCTAAAAAAAGTTAGCCGGAACCAAAATATATCTATATTTACTGCCAATTAATTTATCAGAGAACGTAAAGCCACAGCAGGCGAGCCAGTGAGCAGGCAAACAAGCGGGAAATTTAAGGTCAAATCAATGGACAAAAACCTACTCAACACTGTATTTTGCTAAGTAGTGAATTTCCCAATGTGTTTTATGTTTTTACGCAATTACTAACCCACCTGGCTCTTTCACACTTTCACACTGCCCCCTGGATCCACTCCAGGAGATTGTCGTGCAGGTGGGTGTTGCTGGCAACTATCCGTTTGCCTTCCAGCCAGTTTTCGCCCCCTTTCATGTCCGTTACTTTTCCTCCGGCACAGCGAATTATAACCGCTCCGGCGGCGACATCCCAGGGGGCAAGGTTATACTCCCAGAAACCGTCAAACACACCTTCGGCAACCATACATAAATCGTGAACGGCGGAGCCGGCCCGGCGGATGCCCCGGACTTTTTTTATTATATTGGAAAACACCGGGAGGTTGTGCCGGTTGTCCTCCGTGCGCATGTCGGCAAACCCCGTGGCCAGCAGTGATTCAACGGGATCTTTGGCGGCGGCCACGGAAATTTCTTCTCCGTTTTTGTAGGCTTTTTT
>JBNJDC010000077.1:0-6564 GCA_051744565.1 bacterium | reverse complement strand
ATTCACGCTGCGGGCAGTGGCCATCCCGGCGGCTCGCTTTCAATGGTTGAAATTCTCACTGCACTTTTCTTTGAAATCCTTGATAAAAAACCGGAGGATCCCACCTGGCCGGATCGTGACCGGCTGGTCCTGAGTAAAGGCCACGGTGTGCCGGCCCTGTATTCTGTGCTTGCCCGGGCGGGTTATTTTCCGGTGGATGAGTTGATGGATCTTCGGAAACTGGGCAGTCCGCTGCAGGGTCATCCCGACTACTCGCGCCTGCCGGCGGTGGAAGCTTCGACGGGGTCGCTGGGCCAGGGATTATCTATTGCTGCGGGCATGGCGCTGGCGGCAAGACTACAAAAACGTGATTATCACACTTACTGTTTGGTTGGTGACGGGGAGAGTAACGAAGGACAAATATGGGAAGCAGCCCTGTTTGCTCCTCAGCATGATCTTACAAATCTGACGGTAATTGTTGATTATAATAAATACCAGCTTGATGGAGCGGTCGATGAAATTCTTCCCCTGGAGCCTTTTGTTGAAAAGTGGGAATCTTTCAACTGGAAAACTACCAGGGTTGACGGACATAAACTGGACAAAATGATTGATGTTTTAGCGACTGCTAAAAACGACAGTGAATATCCGCACGCAATTATTGCGGATACTGTAAAAGGAAAAGGGATCTCGTTTATGGCAGCAAACAATGATTTTCACGGGCGTGCTCCCACTGATAAGGAGCTTGAACAGGCCCTGGATGAACTTGAGGATAAGAAAGCAGGTGTGAAATGATGGAATTTGAAAGAGGAGTTGCCACGCGAACGGCCTATGGTGAAGTTTTGGCGCAACTGGGGGAAGAACATGAAAATATAGTTGTTCTTGACGGGGATCTTTCCAAATCAACCCGTACATATATGTTTGCGGAAAAATTTCCGGATAGATTTTATAACGTGGGCATTCAGGAAGCAAACATGGCCGGGGTCGCCGCAGGGCTGGCAGCCAGTGGTATGGTCCCTTTTGTCAGCAGTTTTGCCTGTTTTCTTACCACGCGGGCTTACGACCAGATTCGTGTCTCGGTTGCTTATGCGGACCTGCCGGTTAAGTTTGTAGCTTCCCACGGTGGAATTAGCGGGGGGGAGGACGGAGTAACACAGCAAAGCATCGAGGACGTGGCCCTTATGGCTTCCCTTCCCGATATGGCTGTCTGTGTGCCGGCGGACGAGCATTCAACCCGGTCGCTTGTTCCTCAGCTGCTGGGACGGGACACTCCCTGTTATTTGCGCACCGGGCGCCCAAAGGCGCCGGTTGTATATGAGCCGGATGTAGAGATGAAACTGGGTAAAGCACACCTGGTCCGGGAAGGTGCGGATTTAACAATTGTTGCCCAGGGTCTGCTTGTGGCTGAAGCCCTCAAGGCTGCCGATGAACTGGCAGGTGAAGGAATAGAGGCAGAAGTTATTGATGCCCATACGGTAAAACCTTTTGATCGGGAGACTATTGCCCAATCAGTTCAAAAAACAGGTCGCGCGGTGGTTGCTGAAGAACATCAACTCTGGGGGGGACTGGGCAGTACAGTCGCTCGTGAACTTTCCGCCTCCTGTCCTGTACCGATGGAGTTTGTGGCTATTGAAGATACGTATGCCGAGTCGGGGCCCGGGTATGAATTGCTGGAAAAATATGGCCTGACTTCCCCGGCAATCGTGGAGGCGTCGCGGTCGGTTATTGAACGGTAAATATTTTTTACTAAAAGTATCCGTGGAGGCTTGAGAAGCATTTCCAGACTGGAGTTTGACGAGTTGTCTTTTCGGCTAAAAAATAAAAAAATTCTTGATAAATTCTCAGGGGCGTATCAGGCTGGCCGGTTGTTACATTTTAAAGTAGATAATCAATCGGAGGCTGCCCTTATAGCTTCCGGTTTTGCTTCTTTTTTTAGACCTGAGACAGGTAAAATAATTTTTGATAACGTAGAAGTTTTTGCAAATTTAGACTGGTATCGTTCCCGGCTGTTGCGTTTTAATTTTTCCGATGATCTCTTTGAACGTTTGACTGTTCGGGATAATTTACGGCTTTATGCTGAATTTTTTGATATTGAATCTACGGTTGACAAAGATTTGCTAGGGCCGGTGGACCAAAATCAGGCAGTTTGCTATCTCAGTCAACTTCAGCGCTGCCGGTTGAAATTTTCGATATATTGCTTATCTGCTCGCTCCCTTCTTTTTTATGCCAATCCTTTTTATCAGCTTAATGCCGATGAACGACGGGTGATGCTGGATTTATTTAAAAAAAATTGTGCCGACGATGCATTGATTATTACTGTTGGTAGTACAGGGATTTCGGGGGCTAAAAGAATTGCTTAATTTTTTCAGTCAGTTAAAACTTGATCTTCGACTTCTTGTTCTGGATTTCGAAGAACTTATATTTGCGTTTATCTGTGATTTGTTGTTTTTGATCCCGGGGTATGTGTTTTATTATTTTTTTTCGGGGGGGCCTATTGATTTCCCTGCCTTGCTTCTTTGCACCGCAGTGGTAGTGAATGGCTGGTTGTTGCTGCCGGAGCTGATATTTCGTGATCTGGAAAATGGCTGGATATTTCAGGTCTGTGTTTCCGGCCTGGCTGCCCCGCATTATTATCTTGTAAAAATTCTGACTGGGTTTATCGGGTTGTTCTCTATATCTTATATGTATTTATTATTTCTGTATCCGGTTTTTAATCGAGATTTATCCTGGCTACGAGGGGGAACATTAAATTTGTTTTTGCTGGTTATAGCTGTAGAAGTAGTTATTTATTTCAGCACAGTGCTTTCTGCCGATCGTGAAGGTTTCCTACACCTGGTGCTTGGAATGCCACTGCTTTTGCCCGCTTTGTTTGCCGGATATGTTCTCTTTTCCACGATGGGGAAAGAATTTTCTCTTGACCAGGCCTGGGTTTACTGGTTGGGGAGTTATGATTTGATATTTTTGCTGACTGGCTGGCTGGTTTCGGAGTATTTATGGGAGGAATTTAACCGGTGACTGTTCTGCGACGTCTGGCGGATTTTGGTTTACTTGTTTTGCTTGTAAGTTGGTTTAACTGGTTGTTATCCCGGGTAAGTCCCGAGAGGAGTTTTCTCTACCTGTGGTCTGTTGTTACCAATCATATATATTACAGCCTGCTCATTATAATGTTGTTTGCTGTATTTTCCCTTGGTTTATTGAGTCTTATCGTTATATTTTGCCGCTGGTCGGCGGGAATTTACTGGTTGCGTGCTGCTGCTGAAACTGGATATTTCTTTTCGGGACTAATTTTACTTGTTGGATTTTTTCGCTGGCTGCTGGTTAGTCGAGGAGGCCGGCTGGCTGATCCTCTGTGGTTGACTTTTGTTCTTATCTGGTTGATGTATGGCGCCTGGTTCTGGTTGCTGAAGACGGGCAGTAATTGTATTTCAGATCGGGTGGCTCTTGCTGTTTACGGCCTGTTGTTCTGGCTTATTCTGCCCCTCGGAGCCAGTGCTTTTAGCTTTGGTGGGTTAACCTATACCCCGTCGCTGATTAGCCTGATAATTCCTCGTGTTTTATATACTGGAACAGGAGTATGTTTTTTGTTTTTTGTTAGATTTTATTCCCATTCATTAAAAAAATTACGCCAGAATCAATGAGTTTAAGGTATTAACTTTCAAATATTTGAACTGTTTTAACCTGGATTTTTTCATTAATTCAGGAAATGACAGTCATATTATCTTGTGTTTTAAATCACCAGCTTAAGTTAAATATGCCAGGGAGGAAAATTGTGGCTGATCAGAAACGCTGGATAAATATTTTTGGTGCCCGGGAACATAACCTGGATAATTTGGATGTGCAGCTTCCGCGGGAAGAACTGACGGTCGTAACCGGACTTTCCGGCTCGGGGAAATCTTCTCTTGCTTTTGACACTCTCTATGCCGAGGGCCAGCGACGGTTTGTGGAGTCACTTTCGGCTTATGCCCGTCGATTTCTCGGCCAGCTGGAAAAACCGGATGTTGAACGGATAGATGGGCTTACCCCGACAATAGCGATCCAGCAGAAGAATCATTCTCACAATCCCCGTTCAACCGTGGGGACGGTAACCGAAATTTATGACTACATGCGCCTGCTTTATGCCCGGGTGGGGGAGGTGTATTGTCCCCGCTGTTCACATCAGATTGAAGCGACCACGATCGATCGAATGGTCGAGGAGGTCTTTGAACGGGAGGAAGGAACCCGCCTGTTAATAATTGCACCGGTGGTCCGGGGACGGAAGGGCGAATACCGGCAAGAAATGGAGGAACTGCAGCGGGAAGGGTTTCCCCGGGTCAGGGTTGATGGTGAAACCTTCCGGCTTGATCACGATGGAATACCCGAGCTGGAAAAAGAGGAGAACCATACGATTGAAGCGGTGATTGACCGGGTAAAATTGAAAAAAACGGAGGACATGAAGAGTAGATTGACCGATTCAATGGAACTGGCTGGTAACCTGGCCGAGGGCCTGGTGAAGATTGAGGATCACGACAGTGGCGAAAGTCAGACGATGAGCGAACAGTTTGCCTGCCCGGAGTGCGGATATTCCTATTCTGAAGTTGAACCCCGGATTTTTTCTTTCAACAGTCCTTACGGGGCCTGTGAAGCCTGCGATGGCTTGGGCCACGACCAGCGCGTTGATCCGGACTTAATTTTTGATGAACGGCTTTCCCTGGCCGACGGCGCTTTGAAACCGTTCAGCAGTTCATCTTCCACCTGGTTTCAGCAACAGATCCGTTCGCTGGCCGACCGCTACGATATTGACCTTCAGACGCCGATAGAAGATTTGACCGAGGAACAGAGAAATATCTTGCTTTACGGAACGGAGGAAGAGTTAGAATTCTCTTTTTCCTCCCGGGCCGGGGCCTATAGTTTTGAAGGCAAGTTCAAAGGGGCGGTGCCCCTGGTCTGGAAACGCTATAAGCGTTCGTCGGGTCGGAGAACTCGCCGGGCAATGGAGAATTATATGTCCCGGGAACCCTGCCCGGAATGTGGCGGCCGGCGGCTGCAGGATTCCAGTCTTTCGATTCTAATTGAGGGGAAAAATATTGCTGAATGCTGTGAGATGCATCTTGATGAGCTGAGAGAGTTTATCAAATCCCTGGAATTTTCCGGGATGGGAGAAAAAATTTCCCGGCCTATCGTCCGCGAAATTGAAGAGCGGCTGTCGTTTTTGGAGAAGGTGGGCCTGCAGTATTTAACCCTATCACGGGAAGCAAGCAGCCTGTCCGGCGGGGAAGCCCAGCGGATCAGACTGGCGACCCAGATTGGTTCCCGCCTGGCCGGCGTGACCTATGTCCTGGATGAACCGACTATCGGCCTGCACAGCCGTGATAATGCCCGTCTGCTCGAGACCCTGGAGGATCTGCGTGATCTTGATAATACGGTGGTCGTGGTTGAACACGACGAGCAGACGATCCGCAGTTCTGATTACGTGATTGATCTCGGACCGGAGGCCGGCCAGCACGGCGGCGAGATTATGTACCAGGGGGGGCAGGAAGAGTTAACCGGGGCCGACGAGAGTTTGACAGCAGCTTATCTCCGGGGCGATAAACAGGTACCGCTTCCCGATGAGAGACGCCAGCCGGCGGGCTATTTAACCGTGAACGGGGCCCGGGGACATAACCTCAAGGATATTGATGTTGATATTCCTATTTCAACGTTTACCTGCGTTACCGGGGTCTCCGGTTCGGGAAAAAGTTCGTTGATTTATGAGACCCTCTACCGGCAGCTCAAGCGCCATTTTTATAGCTCAACCGAGCGCCCGCTGGATTTTAACGGGCTGGATGGCCTGGATGAAATAGATAAAGTGGTTAACGTGGATCAGTCACCGATCGGGCGCACCCCCCGCTCCAATACGGCGACTTACACGGGAGTTTTTACGCCAATCCGGGAACTGTTCGCCGACCTGCCGGAAGCAAAAATGCGGGGGTACGACAAGGGAAGGTTCAGTTTTAACGTTAAAGGAGGTCGCTGTGAAAATTGTGGCGGCGCCGGGCGGGAGCAGATCGAGATGCATTTTCTACCCGACGTATATGTGACCTGTGATGAATGCGACGGTAAGCGCTATAATTCGGAAACGCTGGAGGTTCGCTACCGGGGAAAATCGATTGCCGATGTCCTCGATATGCCGGTGGCCGAAGCGCTGGAGTTTTTTGAAAAGATACCAAAAATTCGCCGGCGGCTGAAAACTTTAAACGATGTTGGCCTGGGCTATGTGAAGCTGGGTCAGCCGGCGACGACGCTGTCAGGGGGGGAAGCCCAGCGGGTGAAACTTGCTTCCGAGCTTTCCCGCGTTCAGACCGGGGATACGATCTACCTGCTGGACGAGCCAACCACCGGACTGCACAAGGAAGATATCCGAAAATTGCTCCATGTCCTCCACCGCCTCGTCGATAACGGCAATACCGTGGTGGTTATCGAACACAACATGGAGATAATAAAAAACTCGGACTGGATTATCGACCTGGGCCCCGAGGGCGGAGAAAAAGGGGGAGAAATTGTCTATTCAGGCCCCACGCCGGCGATAGTAGATTGCGAAGAATCCTATACCGCTGACTACCTGGAGGATTA
>JBNJDC010000076.1:0-6611 GCA_051744565.1 bacterium | reverse complement strand
GAGATCGGCAAGCCCGTCAATAACATTAATTGAAAAAATATTCTTAGCTGCTGTTTTTTTAAGCTGAACTTTAAGCCCTTCTTCACTCCAGTGGCCCAGCTGCAGGGGGCATACAGAAATCCCACATCTTTTGATTACTTCCAGTATATCACGATAAAAAAGTGCCCCTACCTGAATAAGCAATCCATTTTCCCGGTTTAATTTGTCGGGAGATTTCACCATTATATCGGGGAGGGGATCATATAACGTCTTCAGAAGTGGATGACATTGAAGAGTCAACTCCTCAGCAAAAAAATCCTCCTGGAGAAAGAGACCGGTTCCGATTTTCCAATTATTCTCTTCAAAAAAGTCAGGGAATTCTTCCAGAAAAAGTGCCAATCGGTAAGGATCCGGTTCATATAATCGATGATCGGAACCGGTTTGAATAATATTACGGGCGTAAGTCCGGCTACCAAGACCAAAATACAACCGTGTCTTCCGGGAAGTATCCGGCTCTTCTTCTTCAGATTCCCGATAACTCTGCCAGTTTTGAAAAGCATATAAAAAAAGATCATCCCCCACCTGCCGGGTTAACGGAGTGGAAGATTGCCAATCAAGAATTTGAGATAAATTACCCGCAAAATCTATAAACACGTTTGGAGCTTCCCTTTCAAAAAATATAACCGACCCCTACCCCAAAAATCTGAGTTTGGGTTGATTTAATAGTTGGCCACAGGAAATAATAGTGAATAGCACAGTAATTGTTTTCAATGTGACTGCTTTAAATTAAATTTTTTGTAGATTTCAGATTTAAGGCAAGTAATCAACCGGGTTAACCGGCTTGCCGGAGATCCTAATCTCAAAATGGAGGTGGGGACCGGTTGCATGCCCGGTACTGCCGATCTTTCCTAATTTTTCTCCTTTTTCCACGTATTGACCGGGTTTGACTGACTGGGCGCTCAGATGGGCATAAAGCGTTTTTAAGCGGTGGGAGTGAACCACTGTTACCACATTGCCATAGCCCTTAATTTTCCCGACAAAGCGAACCTTGCCCTCCGAAGCGGAATATGCTGGTGCTCCATAGCTGCCGGATATATCAATCCCGTTGTGGAATAATTCTTTTTCCAGGACCGGGTGGTTACGCTTGCCAAAACCGGAAGTAATCCGGCGGCTTCGCGGATCTACCGGCCAGATAAATTTTCCGGATAATTCCCCCTGGTCAAACCGGTATTTATAGGTATTCAAAGGGCGGGCGCCGGGGATAAATAATTCCATATTCTGTTTCAGTTTGGACGTGGAACTAATTTCATTGAACTTTAATATTTTTTTATATGAAATATTGTAAGAATTTTGCAAATCCCACAGGGTCTGGCCTGAACTTAATTCCGTCATAATTCCATCTCGATTGGGTATCCGCAAGGAAAGACCTTCGGGTAAATAACCATATTTTACCAATTTGTCATAATTAGCCGAAGCTATACTGTAAATACTGCGCCCGTAAATCTGAGCTATGGACCAGAGACTTTCGCCGGAGTCAACCTCGTGGGTTGCATATTCCAGGTATGTATACTGCTCAAAGGGATCAATATAATCATGCATCGAAGTCAAACGGTCCCGAAGATCCTTGCGACTGATTGACTCCCAGCGAGAATCAGGTCCGGAGGGCCCTTCATTTGGAGCAAACGAAGAGATTAAATCCGTACCAACCGGATTTTCCGGGGTCAGATCCCGAGCGTCACTCCCCGCTAAATAGGGCCAGAACATATAGGAAAGAATAAAGAACACACACAATCCGGAAAAAATAAGCATCAATTTACGTCTGGAAAATTTATCTCGCCTGTACTGTATCTTCTGATCTATTTTGTTGGGCGTCAATATATTAACTCCTGGTTCATTTGTATTCCTCTTATTAACAAGATACTATACATTACTTAGTTTCGTCAAATTATTAGTAGGAGTTTAATCCTGTGCTTGATTTAATAGTTTATCTTTTACCGCTGTCAGGGGAATTACTCCTCCGGGAATTGCTGGATCTGGACAGTGTTCGCATCAAAACAGCACTGCTTCCGGAAAATTTTTTCAAAGAATGCCAGGCCCTACCACCTCTCCTGGAGGAAAATAACATCCGCTATAAATTCCCCGAAGGAGATTTAAATTCTTCCCGGTTGAAAAACTGGGTGGATAAACAATCCCATGACCTGGGTGTTTCCATCGGCTATGACAAAAAACTTCCCGGATGGTTAATTAACCATCCGCGCTTAAAAAATATAAACATCCACCCTTCTCTTCTGCCCAACTACAGGGGAGCCAATCCTTATTTCTGGGTGGTTAAAAATCAGGAGACAAAAACTGGTGTTACTCTTCACCTGATGGATGAAAACTTTGACACCGGTCCTATTATAGAACAGGAAGAAATTGCTCTTGACGAACAAACTCTTATGGGAGATATTTTTATCAGGCTAAACCAGATGGGCAGCCGGATGGCAGCAGAAAAAATCAAATGGATTGCCGAAAAAGACGAATTACCGCCAACCCGAGAGCAACCTCAACTGGAAAATCCTCCGGAAGCACCCCGGGTTAACGATCAACACCTGCGGATTGACTGGTCACAAAAATTCGATGAAATAAATGCCCTGGTGCGGGCGGGAAATCCTTTCTTTGGTGCATTTTCCCTGTTCAGGGGGCAAAAACTGCAGATATATGAAATCCAGGAAGCTCCTGAGATTGACGAAACTGAAACCAAGCCGGGCCGGATAATAACCACCGACCGGGGACCGGTCGTCCGCTGCGGGGACAGCTGGGTCCGGCTAAACAGCGTCTGCCTGCAGTATCATTATCAGCTCAGCGGCCTGGAGTTCCAACGACGGGAGAAAGAAGCTCTGGAAGTGCTGAAACAACTGATTTAACCGCTATCGCTGTTAATCATCTCCATAAATTCTTGATTACTTTCACTTTCATACATTTTTTCCAGGACCATTTCCATACTGTCGTCAGGCTGTAGCTGACCGAGAGCCTTGCGCAGAACATAAATTTTTCTCAGGTCTTCTTCAGGTAAAAGCAGCTCCTCTTTCCTGGTTCCCGACCGTTCAAGGTCAATGGCGGGATAGATACGTTTGTTGGCCAGCTCCCGGATCAGGTTAATCTCCATGTTACCGGTTCCTTTAAACTCTTCAAAAATTACATCGTCCATCCGGCTTCCGGTTTCAATTAAAGCCGTGGCCAGTATCGTCAGGCTCCCTCCTTCTTCAATATTTCGGGCAGCCCCGAAGAAACGCTTGGGTTTATGCAGGGCGTTAGAATCAACTCCACCGGAGAGAACTTTGCCACTCGTGGGAACCGTCAGGTTATAAGCACGGGCCAACCGGGTGATACTATCAAGAAAAATAACCACGTCTTCTCCACATTCTACCAGTCTTTTCGCCTTTTCTATGACCATCTCAGCCACTTTTGTGTGCCGTTCGGCGGTTTCATCAAAGGTCGAAGATATAACCTCCGCGGCGCCCACGTTTCTCTCCATATCGGTAACTTCTTCCGGCCGTTCATCAATCAGCAGAATAATAATATAACATTCAGGATGATTTTCATGGATACTGTTGGCCGCCTTCTGCATCAGGACAGTCTTCCCCGTGCGCGGCGGCGAAACAATCAACCCCCTCTGCCCCTTCCCAATCGGAGTGAACAGATCTACAATCCGCATTGAGACTTCTTCCGAAGTGGTCTCCAGCTGGAAACGTTCCTCCGGATATAAAGGAGTTAACTTATCAAACTCCGTCCGTTCGGAGGCCAGCTCCGGATTATCACCATTTACAGCTTCCACCCGCAGCAGGGCGTAAAAACGTTCGCTATTTTTGGGCGGCCTGATCTGGCCGGTAACAGTATCTCCCATGCGCAGTGAAAACCTTTTTACCTGGGAGGGAGAAATATAAATATCACGTTCTCCCGGGACGTAACTCTGCTCCGGTTTACGTAAAAAACCAAATCCGTCGGGCAATATTTCAAGCACTCCACTGCCAAATTGATTGCCGTGAGCATGAGCTTTTTCCCGCAAAATATCATTTATTAATCCTCTTTTATCCTCCGCGGGGTCTTCAACTTCAAACTTATCGGCCAGTTCTTTTAATTCTTCGCCATCCAACTGCTTCAAATCGGTAATCTCCACCGTTTTCAGCTTAATTTCATCAAGATCCAACTCTATCACACTCCCTGAAAATCAACTTATAATCTGTTTTTTAATTTTTTCCACTGTTCTATATCCGTCGGGACATGAATTATATTAACTTCAGAATCTCCCCCGGTTCCTTTCTCCAATCGTTTTAAAATTTTCTCAGCAAGATCTGATTTGGAAGGTGTACCGGGAAATATAGCCGCAATTTTTTGTTCGGATATGTAACCAATAATATCTATCATCCCGGTCAGATGTTTTAATTCCTTCCCGGCTTTTTGCCAGGTTAAATCATCTGTCTTTATCGAGTATACGACCAACAACAGAGGTATTTCGTATCTTTCCCACCTTTGAAATTCCACCTCCAGTTCAGCCATAAAAGCCGGGCGACGCAGCAAATTCAATTCCGGTTCAATCGCCGGATCAGAATCTTCATTATTAACCTTCTCAATCAAAATCCTAAGTTCCTGTTCAATTGCTTCCAGCCGGGAAACTTCCAGATCCTCCACGGCAAGTTTAAGGGTTGCATCCCGGGGAGAAAAATCAATTTTTCTCCTTATTTTATTACCGCTAAACGATTTATCACTCCTCAACCTGTAATCAGGACGATCCCCCGGTTGAAAATTCAATATATAGGCCCTGTCAGCCTGTCGAAATAATCCGGCCAGGTGCAAAATAACATCCTGGAAATTCCCCCAGGAAGAATAATCTGAATCCCCACCAATCAGGCTAAATTGCCCTATAGCTTGATTAACACGTTCAAGTTCACTCATATCTTTTTTTCAACCCTGGTTTTTAATTCGTGAAGATTTTCAAAATCCCGCTCCACCTGCCAGACGTAAATATGATCAAGATAAAAATCATCCTTCAGTCTCTTCCGTATTTTTTCGGCTTCCTCCACCTCTGTAGCCGGAAGTATCACTCCCAGCAAATCACCAAAATAGCCGGGGCGGTCCCCGGCCCGCAGTGTATTTAAAATCTTTCTCAGCAAATTTCCATCAACTTCGTCAACAGCGAGGATTGAAAACGGCAGGTCATTTTTATTATAAGCCCCCAACTCCCGCCGGCAGACATTATCCAGCCAGTATTTACCTCCATATACAAGCGGATCAACCGAATAGTAGGAAACCTCCGCCGAAAGTGTATTTCTGGCCAGTTCAAAAAAATCAATTATATATTCTAAAAACTCCGCCAGCTCTTCTCCGGAAAGTTCCCCGGGTATTTTTTTGATATGCCAGCGATTATCCGCCGAAAAAGCGCACAACTTACGTCCTTCATTTTCAAGAAAAACAATCCGTTCGTCATACCGGCTTAACGTCTGAACAAGAGCCCTTTCCTCAGCCGGATCCTCAAGCGGACTGAGCGACAAGTTTTTTTCAACTATATCTCCCAGGTTTTCTGTCGAATTTACTATTTCATCCACCCAGTCAGCCCAGTTAATGGTTAAACATCTCCTTCTTTTTCTTCGGTTTCATCCGTCATTTTCTCCCAGCGATAGTTAAAAGTCTGACGGGGCAAATCCACCCTCCGGGCGGCTTCCGAAATCAGTTCTGTGTTATTTTTAGCCTCGGAAAGAAGAGAAAATTCTATCTCTTCCATCAATTTTCTCAGGGAAATCGAATCTTCGTCATCCTGCAGAACTTTAAATGATTTGAA
This sequence comes from bacterium, assembly GCA_051744565.1. Classification (GTDB taxonomy): domain Bacteria; phylum T1Sed10-126; class T1Sed10-126; order T1Sed10-126; family T1Sed10-126; genus CAZKRS01. The sequence goes on along the minus strand of JBNJDC010000076.1, from coordinate 814 downwards.
TAAATCCCAGACAGTTTCAGGCAGGTATACCAGCAAACAATATTCATCCTCGGAAAAACTTAATTCTTTCCACCCTTCAATTTCCACGCACCTGTAGGCTTCGTTGGTAAAAACCAGTTCACTCCCTTTTCTCAGGCAGATTGGAAACGGGAAATCCGAAATCATCGCCTCGTAGACCGAACGTTTTCGTGTCTCCTCAAGATATTCCCCGGTTTCTTTCTCGGTTTCCAGGAAACCGGGGGTAATGACCCTTTCCACCTCTCCTTCCCTATTCAGCAGAGGAACTCCCTGGATTTCCCCCTCCAGCAACCTCTTTTTTAAATCCTCCAGGAAATCTGAGTCGACAGGCTGAAAAATTTCATCAATAAGTTTTACTACATCATTATCAAAATGCTCTATTTTTCTTAATTTTTTTATTAGATTTTCCTTGCTCAGGCGCCCAACAACCGTTCCCTGCTCTACAACCGGCATTTCCTTTAATCTATATTTAAAAAATAAGCTCATTAAGTCCTTAGGCTTTTTTATATCCATATGTCCCTCTGTGGTTAATTTTATCCCGGGAAGCAAAGGAGAATTTTCAAGGCCAGGAAAGCTTGAGATAAAGGTATCTAATCTTCAGTCCCCTGTCAAGAAAAAAACAAAAGCAGGTGCAACTCAGGGCATAAATGCTATTTATTTCAGTATATCAATAAATTTGTCAATTTTTTTCTTCATTCTAATGTTAGAAGCTGAAATTAACTCAGAACCGGTTATTTCTGAAATTTTTACCCGGTTTTTTAGCTCCGGCGGTGATTTATCCCAGTACATATTATAT
>JBNJDC010000075.1:0-6618 GCA_051744565.1 bacterium | reverse complement strand
ACACCACCCTGGGTTTCCACCCCAAGGGAAAGCGGCGTAACGTCCAGCAGAAGGATATCATCCACATCGCCGCCCAGGACACCGGCCTGAATAGCGGCTCCGACAGAAACAACTTCGTCGGGATTGACACCTTTGCTGGCGTCACGGCCGAAGAAATCACTGACTGCTTCCGCAACTGCCGGAATTCTTGTCGAGCCGCCAACCAGAATAACTTCGTGGATGTCATCGACCGAAAGATCGGCTTCCGAAACAACATCCCGGCAAATATCAACTGTTTTATCAATGTAACTTTCAATCATTCCTTCAAACTTGGCCCGGGTTAGCTCCAGGTCAAGGTGCTTGGGACCCGAATCATCGGCTGTTACAAAGGGCAGGTTAATCTTTGTCTGCTTGGTCGAAGACAGCTCAACTTTAGCTTCCTCGGCAGCTTCTTTAAGCCGCTGAAGAGCCATCGTATCGTCGCGCAGATCAATACCGTGCTTCCCTTTAAATTCTTCTGCCATCCAGTCGATAATTTCCTGGTCAAAATCATCTCCGCCAAGCTGAGTATCACCATGAGTGGACTGAACTTCAATAACTCCATCCCCAATATCAAGAATGGAGATGTCAAAAGTACCCCCACCCAGGTCATATACGGCAACATTCTGATCGCTCTTCTCATCCATGCCGTAAGCAAGGGCTGCCGCGGTCGGCTCGTTAATGATCCGTTCCACGTGCAGTCCGGCAATTTTACCGGCATTTTTGGTTGCCTGGCGCTGACTGTCGTTGAAGTAAGCGGGAACCGTAATCACAGCCCGTTTAACTTCTTTCCCGAGGTAATCCTCGGCGTCCTGTTTCAATTTCTGGAGAATAAAAGCACTGATCTGCTCGGGAGTATACTCCTCATCCTGCAGTTCAACGTGATAATCTTCTCCCATGTGCCGCTTTATTGAACCAACCGTGTTTTCACTGTTGGTTACCGCCTGCCGCTTGGCCGGGGCACCAACCAGTTTTTCACCGTCATCATTAAAAGCAACCATTGACGGGGTTGTTCGCTCTCCCTCGGCGTTTTGAATAACCTTGGGTTCTCCCCCTTCATACACAGCTACAACGCTGTTGGTTGTTCCCAGGTCAATCCCAACTATGGGACCTTCAACCTGTTCTTCAGAATCTTCACGCGTTCCTTTTTCTACCATCTTGCTGCACCTCCAGTAAAATCTATAAAATCAAATTTTCTAATCTTTTAAATTTATTCTTATCCTTAAATCCTATTCCTCGGCCTCCCCCTTATCTTCAGAGGAAACCGGAACTCCCACTTTAACCGATGCCGGGCGAAGAACCCGGTCGTGAAGCTTGAAACCTTTTTTGAAAACTTCCAGTACTTCTTTTTGTTCAAGATCTTCTCGCTCTTCCCGCATCATTCCCTCGTGCTTGTGGGGATCAAACGGTTCCCCCTCGGCTTTTATTGGTTCGACGTCGTATTTATCAAGCAAATCGTCAAGCTGACTTTTTATCATTTCTACCCCTTCCGCCACCTCTTCATTTTCAAAATTCATCTGCTGAAGAGCTCGATCAAAATTATCAATTACCTCCAGAAGATCAGCCAGCAGGTTGTCGTTTGCATATTTCATAAGTTCCTGTTTTTCCTGTTTAGTCCGATCACGTAAATTTTTCAGATCAGCTGTCCGCCGCAGGTACTTCTCCTCCATCTCGTCCCGCTGGTCTTTCAATTGTTCAAGCTCTTCCATCTCAATTTCAATCATTTCCGGCTCATTCTCCTCGTCTTCAACGTTTTCTCCCGCTTCATCTTCTTCAGTTTGCTTGCTATTTTTTTCATTCTTCCGCTCATCTTCCGCCGATTTGTTCTCCTCGTCAGTATTAACCGGGATATTTTTTTTATCAGTTCCCATACTGCACACCTCAACTTTTGCAGTAGTTATAATTATAAATGAATATTTAAATTATCGATAAGCAGTGAGATATTTACCACAGACACCAGAATTCAACGATCGTATCAATATTTGTTCTGGTGCATACTTTTTCATGCATGATTATATAAAACTAATAAGTACAAAAAATATTCCAAAAAATTCAGATTTTTTTATATTACCCGCAGCCTGTGAAGTAGAAAATCCCGAACTCTTAACTGAAGCCTGTTAAGGATAATTTCTCATCACTGATTGTCAACAATTCTATCATAAAAATCTATTCCAAAATCAGTCCTTCCTTTTCCCGGGGAGTGTACGCTATACTTTAGCAGAATTACTATTCGATACTTGCAATTTAATATTTATCGGTTAGTTTATGTATGTTATATAATTTATTTATCAAACTTTGACGATGGTGAAAATAATGGCAGATTCTCAAATTTATTCAAAAGAAAAGATTCCTTCTTTTGATGAGCTGCTGGATAACCTGTCCGATGAAGAAGTATCTCAGCTCAGCAACTACACTGAACAGGCCGAATTTGTGCCCGGTGAAACAATTTTTTATGAAGATGAACGGGGAGATGCCCTGTATATAATTCAGGCGGGTAGCGTGGAAATTTCTAAGCTAAGCAGCACTGAAGGTCAGGAATACATCCCGCTGATTACCCTCAAAGAAGGAAATGTGTTTGGGGAAATGTCATTTTTGAGCGAAGGAAAAACTTATGCCGCCGCAATCGCCAATACACATGTTAACGTGTTTAAAATCACCCGGAATAATTTTAACCACATGGTCGAAAATCATCCGCAATTAGCCTGCAGTATCTACCAGGCACTATGTAAAATACTGGTTTACCGGCTCCGACGGGCGGACGAAAAAGCTAAAAAACTTACCGAAAGAAAATAAACTTACCGCTGATATTTTCTAACCGCTTCTTGGTGGTTTGAATATGTCTCGCTGAACAGGTGGGTACCATCGGCCCGGGATACAAAATAAAGATACTCAGTATCCGCCGGATTTACCGCCGCCTTAAGGCTCTTTCCCGAGGGACTGCATATCGGTCCGGGCGGAAGTCCCGAATATAGATAAGTATTATAGGGAGAACTAACATTTAATTCAGAGTGGGTAATTGAACCGTCAAAATCGCCAACTGCATAAAGCACTGTGGGATCCGCCTGAAGTTTCATCCCCCGCTGCAGTCGATTGTGATAAACACTGCTGACCACTTCATATTCCTTCGGAACCCTAACCTCCCGCTCAATAATCGAAGCAAGCGTAACTACCTTGTGCATGTTCATTCCATTTTTTTCGGCTTTCTGTCGGAGATTCAACCGGCCACTGACTTTATGAAAATGATTGATCAATCGACTAATAATTTCCCGGGGAGAAGCATCAAGGGAAATATAATAAGTTTCCGGATAAAGATATCCTTCCGCCGAGCCAGCGGAAATCCCCTGGTCAGCAAGAAATTCTTTATTTGTAGATAAATTTTCAAATTTTTCTTTCTCCAAATCCAACTTAGTTGCCAGCTCGTCAAAAATACGCCAGGAAGGCCAACCCTCTTTAATCTGGACCCGGATCAGTTCAGGATTTTTTTGTCGTAATTTTTCCATAAGTTGATACCGGGTCATCGGCGGCGCAAGAACAACGGTTCCAAGACGTAGATCACGTTCAACTCCCTGCAACCAGATAGCCCAGCGAAACGATTCTACGGAATCAATTACATTATGTTTCTTTAGCAAACGACCAACTTCCCGGCCGGTCATCCCCGATTCTATTACCAGGCGTTTTTTATGTTGCAGGGGCAACGGTTGATGAATCCACCGGGAGAAAAAATAAGATCCAGCCAGCAAAGATACAATCAAACCCAGCAAAACCGAAAAAATAATTATTTCTTTATTATCGGCTTTCATCACTCACTCTCCAGTTTGAAGGTAATTCTGTAAAATAATAGCTGCCGCTTCATCGTCCACTACTTCCTGCGAGTCATCGCGCAACTGCTGAAGCCTGGTTGCCTCTTTTGTTGAATACCGCTCGGAAAAGACCGTATAAGGACAATCAAGTGGTTCAATAAATTTTTCAATAAACCTATCCACCTGCCGGGTCCGTTCGTTCTCTTCAACCTGCAGAGGAGTGGGATAACCGACAATAATTTCCTCAATCCCCTCCGTGTCTATTAAATTACGCAAAACTTCCGACAAATTTTCGGAGTCTAAATCGACCACTCTCAACGGGGAAGCAATAGTTTCCGTCGCGTCGGAAACTGCCAGCCCCACCCGGCGCTGGCCGGGATCAATCCCCAGCAATCGAGCCATTTTCTCGAATGATCTCTTTCACTTTTTTTTGCACCTGCCTAAGCCCTTCCGGATTCGAACCTCCAGCCTGGGCAAAACCCGGTCGGCCCCCGCCTCCGCCCGCAACCAGCCGGCCCAGCTCCCCCACTATATCCCCGGCATCAAAATTATCCGTCAAATCTGAAGTTACCCCCAGAAATAAATTTACAGCGCCGTCATTCTTATTGGCCAGCAAAATAAGAGCTGAAGAAATCCTGTTGCGCAGATCATCAACCATCTGCTTGAGCAAATCATTGTCCCGGCCCTCAAAAATCTCATGGACAAGGTTTACCCCCCCTATTTTCTCCGCCGCTGCAACAAGTTCCTCAGCCTCCCGCTTGCTTTCCTGCTCCTGGTATTTTTCCAGTTCTTCCTCCAGGCTAGCAATTTTTTCCCTGTATTGTTCAATCTGGCCGCTGATTTCTTCCGTTCGCTGAACTTTTGCAGTTTTTCTAATATCTTCCAGCTGTTCGTTGCGCTGGTGGTAATAACGGTAAGCCGGCCAGCCGGCACGCGCTTCTATCCGCCGGACTCCGGCCGCCACTGACGTTTCATCAGTTATTGTAAACGGCCCTATTTTTCCTGTATTTTCAAGGTGTGTCCCCCCGCAAAATTCTTTGCTGATCTGCTCTCCTCCCTGTTCATCAAAAATACTGATCACCCGGACCTCATCCCCGTAATGCTCACCAAAAAATGCCAGGGCTCCTTCTTCCTCGGCTTCCTGGCGGCTCATTATCCGGGCCTGAACGGTCAACTCCCTGTATATCCAGCGGTTCACCTGTTCTTGAACTCTCCTTAAAACTTCATCCGCAACCTGGCTGTCATGGGTGAAATCAAAGCGCAGATAATCCGGTCCGACAAAACTACCGCTCTGCATTACAGACTGACCAAGTTCCTGACGCAGTGCCGCCTGCAGAAGGTGAGTTGCCGTGTGATGACGGCGAATGGAGAAACGACGGAAACTGTCCACCCGGGCAGCAACGCGTTCACCAACGCTCAATTTTTCCCGGGCGGTTCCGTGGTGGAGGTAAACCTCCGCTTCTACAGTTGTATCCTCCACTTCAAAACCATCAATCTTCCCGGTATCCCCCACCTGCCCGCCCTGTTCCCCATAAAAAGGCGTCCTGGCAAGGACAACTATTCCTTCCTCTTCCGGCTGGAGAGTGTCAACTTCCCGGTCCTCTTTGATCAATTTAGTCACTTCACTCTCGGCCTGCAACCGACCATAGCCAACAAACTCCGTCGCCGGCAGTTGATTGAAATTGAATGAAATCTCATCCTCATCCCCCGCCTCGCCCCGGCTTTTTTCCCGGTGGCGTTTCTTGGCTTCCTCAACCCCGGCTTCGGAAAAAGTTATATCTTCCTCCTGCAGGATCTCCCGGGTAATTTCAACGGGAAAACCATAAGTTTCATAAAGTTCAAATACTTCTTCCCCCGACATTTCATCCTGCCCGTTGTCTTTCAATTCTTCCACCCGCTCGTTCAACTGCTGCATCCCCCGATCAAGGGTCTTAATAAACTGTTTTTCTTCCCCTTTCAAGCGCTGGATTACCTGATCCTGAGTTTCAACCAGCTCCTCGTAATGTCCCCCCATTATATCCACAACCACCGGCACCAGTTCAAATAAAAACGGCCTTTCAAAGCCCAGTTTACGGCCCCAGCGCTGGGCACGGCGAATAAGACGGCGCAGAATATAACCGCGACCTTCATTACCGGGCAATAAACCTTCGGAAAGTAAAAAAGTGGCCGAGCGAACATGATCGGCAATAATCCGACTCGCTTTTTTTGTTTCTTCATCCTCCCGGTCCAGACCGGCCAGATCATTAATTTCCTCAATCACGGGCTGAAAAAGGTCGGTTTCAAAATTACTGTCCGCATCCTCTATAACAGCCGCCAGTCTTTCCAGGCCCAACCCGGTATCAATATTCTGCTGGGGTAGCGGGGTTAATTCACCCTTTTCATCCCGGTTAAACTGCATAAAAACCAGATTCCAGAGCTCAAGGACCCTGTCCCCGCCATCCAGGACAATATTGCGGACTTCTTCCGGCGAGGCAGTCGTCGACTCCTGGTCGTATAAAATTTCACTGCACGGACCACAGGGGCCGGTGGGACCCATCGCCCAGAAATTCTCTTTCTTTCCAAATTCAACAATTCTTTCGGGAGAAATCCCCGTTTTTTCCGCCCACAGTTGAGCAGCTTCCTGATCGGGCTTAAGGTTTTCCTCTTCATCTCCCCCGAAGACACTGACCCAGAGGCGTTCTTCTTCCAGCTCAAGCTCCTCGGTCAAAAATTCCCAGGCCAGTTTAATTGCTTCTTGTTTAAAATAATCGCCAAAGCTAAAATTACCCAGCATTTCAAAAAAAGTTAAATGACGGGCAGT
>JBNJDC010000074.1:0-6638 GCA_051744565.1 bacterium | reverse complement strand
GACGAAGAAGAATTAGGTAATAAAATGATAGCTAATCCCCAGGACCTGGGGACATTTGAAGAAGCAGAAGATATAACCGCGGGGGAAATTGGAGCCCGATTTTCTCCCGGCGGTGCTTTTGATGCAATTATTGATAAAGAAAATTTTCAGATGGTGTTTAATGCCATGGCCAGTCAGAATAATTCTGAGATTTTAGCCAAGCCGCGGATTACTGCTTTGAATAACCAGGAGGCATCGATCCGGGTCGGTGATGAGAGACAAATTCAAGTCTCAAGAACAACAGCTGATGGTGTTGTTACCTCCCTGCAATCTGTTTCGGCGTATACGGAACTTAGAGTCACACCGACTATTACCTCCGACCGGTTTGTTCAGATGGATCTCATGATCTCCAGTGATGATTTCTCGCAAGCAGGAGGAGATATTCAAACTGAAACTACGCGTCGAACTACAGAGAATTCTGTTCTTGTCAAGGATGGGCAGACAGTGGTTATTGGGGGGCTTATCCAGGAACAGGAGGATAAGGGACAATCTGGCATTCCCTACCTGATGGATATTCCAGTTCTTGGCCATTTATTTAAATCAAGTTCAGACAATATTACCAAGCGGGAGCTTGTGGTTTTTCTCACTCCCCGGGTGATAACCAGTCCTGCCGAGGCCAAGCGGGCCTCCCAGGATGTAAGCGATGAACTCCAGCAAATTTCACCGTTTCCCGTTAACCTTAATATTGCTTCCCGGTCAGAAATTGCCCGGGTGCAGGGTTTGAGCCCGGAGAAGGATAGTGACCAGGAACGTGATAATCTTGCCCGGCAAATAGTTAGATATCGCTCCCAGAACGGTCCGCTTAACTCTTACAGGGAATTGTTGGAAATACCGGGAATAACAGCGGAAGTAGTGGATAATATTGTTTATAAAACTGAACTGGGGATTGATGTTAACACTGTTTCCCTGGATGATTTGACCAATATAAAGCAGATTGATATTGACACTGCCCGGTCTATTATCAGGCAACGAGACGAAATGAATACATTCCAGAGTCTTTCACCGGTAAAAGAGATTTTAATCTCCGCCGGAATGGATGAGAATTATTTTCGAAATCGTCTGAAACCGATTCTTTACGTTACAGAAGGTGGAAAACCGGGAGTAAGTACCGGGCGAGAAAAAGAGGAGGAATCAGATGATAGTCAAAAAGAAGGTCTGGAGGATTTTCCCGGGTTGGTGCCGGAAAATACTGACGAGTAGACAGCTGTTAAATATTAATACTTACAATCTCTGTTTATAGAATGTGATTACTGGTCGAGCAATTTTCTTGATAATTGCCCGAAAGGAGTCAGGGTCTTAATTCCCTCGATTTTATGAATAACAATATAGCCTCTAAAATACGTAATTTTATTTTTGCTCTTACCGTCAGTTCTTTTTTCCTTTTAGTGTTGTTAGCTCTCTGGTGGGGCAGCGGGATGATGGATCGGACGGGAGAGTTGCATTATGACAAATTTCCCCGGGCGATTGCCCTTTCCTTGACTGAAAATTTTCTTCAATCCAATCATACTACGCTTATGTCAGCGGCCGAACATATTGTTGACCAGGGGGAAGCCCTTGGAGTGGCTTACGTGGGGCTTATGAATTCGCAGGGGATTATGTTTGCCCGGGAGGTTTCTCCGCATTTGCCGGAGGATATCCGGGGCAATCTTATGGCGGAAAGACTTGCCCATCGTGATGATTTCATTATTAAAGAAACTGAGGAGTTTTATCTGGAAAGTGAGGAAGAAGGGGAGGGTTATCAAATTTATGAGGTGGTAATGCCCGTTGAATTTCGCGGTGAGAAGCCGGGGGCCTTAAAAATCGGTATAATTCCCGATAATTTTATTGCCGGCTGGAGTCAATTTAGGAATCGTATGATCCTGGCGGGGGCTGGATTGCTGGGTGTGGCGATTTTTCTGTTAATACTGGCTTCTCAGCGCTGGCGTTCGCAAATTGATAATTCAATTAAGCGGGCTCAGAACGAGGTGGAGAGTAAATACGAAAAGAAAATCCAGGAACTGGAAAATGAAATTCAATCCCGCCCCCTGGAGACGGACGAGTTCTTCCAGGTGATTGATTTCGGAAAAAAAATTAACAGGAGTATGGACCCGGCTGAGGTTTTGAAATATTTAGTTAATTCCACCGTTAAGATTTTAGGAGTAAAACAGGTGGTGGTGTTTTTAATCTCGCCGGAAAATCCAGATATTCTCCGGGGACAGATGGGAATGAAAGAGGGGGACTGGATGGACAGGAACAGGCTGCAAAACATCGAGATTGAAATTGGAACCGGAGAAGTGGGAACAATAGCGGAACTTGGTCAATCCAATATTATTGACAAACCGCGCCCCGGGGCCGGAGTTGCTGCAGCGCTGCGCTCGGAAGGGCAGACGATTGGAGTTTTACGGGCAACGGAGAAGAGGACCGGGGCCCGGATGGGAAATAAGGACAAACTGAAAGTGAGGTTAATCTCTCAGCTTTCCGGGAATACTATCAAGCATTCCTTTGCCTTTCAGCAGCTACAAAACAAGTAACAGGAGGAAATACGCAAAGTGGAAAAGACGTTAATTATTTTAAAACCTGATGCAATCAAAAAAAATATAATTGGCGAAGTTTTGCAGAGGCTTGAAGCGGACGGCCTGGAAATTATTGATGCCAAGATGACCACTCTTACCGAGGCCCGGGCGGCCGCTTTCTATGCTGAACACGAGGGCAAAGAATTTTACGAACGGTTAATGAACTTTATGACTTCCGGCCCGATACTTTTGGGAGTTGTAGCTGGAGAAAATGCTATTCGTCGAACGCGGCTGTTGATGGGGGAGACGGATCCCGATGAAGCGGCCCCGGGAACTATCAGGGCTGAATTTGGCGGGGGAATGCCTGATAATATTATTCACGGTTCAGATTCCCCGAAAAGTGCCCGTCGGGAAATTTCTTTCTTTTTCTCGGAGTGTGAAATGATTAATGAGTGAAAGTCAGATATGGTGGATGCTGGGGATGGTTATTGGCGCCCTGTTGCTGGGGTTGATTGTTTTGATGACCAGTCCCGATTACCGGTTTGAGGATAATATTAGATCAAACGAGGACTATTATACCGCAGTCGAGGTTGAAGCGCCATGATCCGGGATATGCTTGTGCCGGCGCTTATGGTTTTTACCTATGCCTTTATCGGGGGGATTGTGCTGGGTGTTTTTTATCCCCTGGGTCCTGGCCCTGTGTTCTATCTGTGGATTACCACCGGGATCCTGGCTTTTGCCGGATTAGCCGGCCTCTGGCTGCAAATCCAGCAGGAAGACGTTTCTAAAATATTCTTTTATGGATTATTAATTGTTATTGCTTTTTGTGTTGGCTGGGGCCGTTATTCAATTGCCCTTGGGGAATTATACGAAGGTCATCTTACCGAAAAAGGCCATCTTTCCGAAGGATTTAGCGACTCCAGGATCGTGGAAGGGGAAGTGGTAGCTCAGCCCCAGGTTTACGAGGATCGAGTCCGTCTGCAAATTACGCCCGATAAACTGTGGTTGAACCCGGAAGAGGATGAAGCTCCGGTTGATATCAAAGGGGGCGATATACTCGTTCAAGTCCGCCGCAAACATGCGGAAGCTGATTATTCGGATTATGGCATTCCTTATGAAGAACTGGCCCGAAACAGTATATATGGAGATAGGCTGCGGATAAAAGGGGCTCTTATGGAACCGGCCGGATCGCGAAATCCGGGCGGCTTTAGTTACCGCCAGTTTTTAAACAACCAGGGAATTTATGCTGCAGTCTGGTTTGCCGAAGACCTGGACAGGGTTAGCTCGGGCCGCGGGAATGCTTTTGTGGCCTGGGCCCTCAATCTGCAGACGGAAATGCTTAAAGTGATTAAGAAAACAATGCCCTATCCGCAGTCGGCTTTTCTTGGGGGAGCCACGCTTGGGCTGCGCCACGGGTTGGAATATACGCTCATGCCCTTTGGGGAGATGCCGGACCACGAGCGGGAACTTGTTAACAAGCAGTTTCGTGGGGCCGGAACTTTTCATGTCCTGGCGGTTTCCGGCCTGCACGTTGGGGTAATTGCGGTTGCTTTCTGGGCCTTTTTTGCCGGAATTCGGATTCCGCCCAAGTTGTATGCGCCGTTGATTGTGGTCTGTCTGTTAATATTTACAATTATTACCGGTGCCCGGCCGGCGACGATGCGGGCCGCGATTATGACCAGTTTGATGATCATGACTTTTGCCTACCTGGAGCAGAGTTTGAAAAATTCTGTCCTGGTTGGGATTACTCTGGCCGCTCTTTTAATACTTCTGTATCATCCTCAGCTTGTTTTTGAGGCCAGCTTTACCCTTTCTTTTACAGCTGTGCTCTGCCTGGCCCTGATAACGGGTCCCGTGGACCGGGTCCTTCAAAAATTGAGCGGGTTGAGTTTTATTCTCTTCTGGGTCTGTGCCGTGAGCACGATGGGATTGTTAATATTATTCTGGAACACGATGCTTACCTGGTATGTGTATCTCCCTTATATAATTTTCTGGGTGGGAGCTTTTATTTATGCCCGCAAGGTGGACCAGGAAACATTAATAGCGGGGGGGATTGGCTTTTTGGATGTTCCTCCTTATATACGTAATTTTATTGCCGCCCAGTTTGCCATCCAGCTGGGGATGATGTGGCCGCTCAGTGCTTATTACTTCCTTGAATATCCGTTTGCCGGGATTGTAGCTAACTTTTTTGCCATTCCCCTTGTGGGAGTGGTGGTTCCCCTGGGTTTGATGGCCGGTCTGATTGGGTTGATACCGGGGGTTGGTCCCTGGCTGGCGCTGGTGCTTAACGCCGGTAATTACCTGGCTGTAAACCTCTTCTTATGGATTTCGCATGCTGTTATGAAAGTATTTCCTTATCCGGCCGTGCAGGCGTTTTCAGTCTGGAATTTAGGGATATTTTATGGAGCTATAGCTTTATTTGTCTGGTGGGACAGTGTTTATGAAATATTTAAAGATATCTGGTTCTGGTTGGTGGATAAAGTTTTTGTCGGTTCTTCGCTTCACCCCCGCCGGGCCATGATCTATTTATTTGCCACAGCGGCAATTTTGATCTATGTAAGTACATTTTTTACCTCTTCGGCTCCCGATCAACTTGAAGTTACTGTCCTTGATATTGGTTTTGGCGAGGCAATTGCCGTTCAGACGCCCAAGGGGGGGAACATACTTATAAATGCCGGGAAGAGACAGTGGGACTGGCACAACGAAGAAAAGCGTCCCGAGCGTTTTGACGACGGGCGAAATGCGGTTTCAAACTTTTTCCTCAACCAGAAAATAAAGACCCTTGATCTGTTTGGGGTTCAATCTCCGCTGCCCCAGCGAATTGGCGGGGCTGCTTATATTGCCGATCAGTTTGTTGTTGAAAAAGCGTTTGGTCCCCTTGATCCGGAAAGATTTCTCACTCGCGACGGTCAGATGACCAGGCGCCGTTATGTCGCTGCACTTGACGATGAGTATCTTGTTGAAAATGAGCGCCTGTTTGATAAGGATTTCTACGGCAACTGGAAACGCTGGTGGCGGCCAATAGCGGAAAAAGATATCTCCTACGTGAAACCCAGGAGGAATGAAGTTGTATACAGTGAAGATTACGGGGATAAAGAGCTGCGGATAATTGCTCTTCATCCGCCGGAGCAGACCAGTTATGACCGTTATGCTACTCATAATAAATCAATTGTTTTCCGGGTAGAATTTGGCGACGTCTCTATTTTGCTTCCTGGTGATATTCACGGGGAAGCCCAGCAGCAGCTGTCCGGACTTTCAGCCAGCTATATTAATCATGATGTAATGCTTGTTCCCGCTTATGGTTTTTCAGAGGATAGTTTCAACCGTTCATTTTTTAAAGCTGTGGATCCGGAATACATCATCATGGCTACCGGTGATTCTCCGGATGTAACCGGCGGGTTTGCGATTACTCCCTGGATGGATGTTGAGAAGCGTATTAAAAGCACCTGGGAGTCGTACAATGAGGTGTTACCCAGTAATAAAATGTTCAGGACCGATGTTAATGGTGCAATCACCGTTAAAACCGACGGGCGGAAGCTGGAGGTTGATCCCACGCTTGATTTTGAGGTTTCCGCCGACGAGGGTTCTGTCCAGGAGACGGGCTGGTAAACAGTTTTGTCCGAGGTGAAATAAAAATAAGTAAACAACAGTTATTTTTACTTGTTTTTATGGTTGCCCTGGGTTTTGCGGCTCTGCCCGGGATAATGATTGGTCCCCCGGATCAACCGGAGGGAGGGGAATCCGAAGGGGCGAGCCAGGTTAAAGAGCTTTCCTCTGAAATCAAAGAACGCCTGCCGGAAACTAAGCTAGATCTTACCCCAAACTCCAAAGAAGAAAAACAGGAGATTCGCTTTGCCCGAAAAATAAATATAAACGAAGCTGATATTGATAAGCTGCAGGAGATTCCTAACGTGGGCATTAATACCGCTCAGGCAATCATACAATTTAGAGAAGAGGACGGTAAATTTTATCGTATTGAAGACCTGAATCAAATTGATGGCATAGGGAAAAAAACCGTAGAAGAGTTACAACCGCATATTACCGTGGGAAAAGAATATAAAGAGAAGGCACCGGCTGAGGAAGAGACAGGAAAAATTGATATTAACA
>JBNJDC010000073.1:0-6646 GCA_051744565.1 bacterium | reverse complement strand
CAGATATTGACACAAGAGTAACCTCCGGCAGATCCAATCCTTCGCGAAGTAAATTCACCCCGACAAGAACATCAAATTCACCGCGGCGCAGATCACGCAAAATTTTCATCCGCTCCAGGGTATCAATTTCCGAATGTAAATATTTTACCCGAAATCCCATGGTCCGCAAATAATCGGTTAAATTTTCCGACAATCTCTTGGTCAAAGTGGTTACCAGGACCCTGTTGTCGGCATTTACTTCCTCTTCTATCTCGTCCATCAAATTATCCACCTGGTTACGGGTGGGGCGTACTTCTATCGGGGGATCCACCAGCCCCGTGGGCCGAACAATTTGCTCGACGATCCGGCTGGAAACCTCCCGCTCGAAATCACCGGGAGTCGCCGAGACAAAAATAGTCTGGCCGGATTTTTCCCGAAATTCATCAAATTCCAGGGGCCGGTTATCGTAGGCCGAAGGCAGTCGAAAACCATGACCCACGAGCTTATCCTTCCGGGAACGATCACCGGCAATCATTGCTTTTAGCTGGGGAATAGTCTGGTGTGATTCATCGATAAAAGTAATAAAATCATCGGGAAAATAATCCAGCAGGGTATAGGGAGGATCACCGGGAGTTCGACCGTCCAGGTGGCGGGAATAATTTTCAATTCCGTTTACATAACCCACTTCCTGGAGCATCTCCAGGTCATATTCAGTACGACTGCGAATACGCTCCGCCTCCAGGTTTTTTCCTTTATTTTTTAACTCCCTTTCCCATTCCTCCAGCTCCGCCCGGATGCTTTCAATTGCCTGATCTTTCTGCTCCCCGTCAAGAACAAAATGATTGGCGGGATAAATTACCACTTCCTCCAGCTGTTGATTAATTTCCCCTGTCAGGGGATCAAATTCCTCAATAAGTTCAATCTCATCTCCAAACATTTCTATCCGCAGGGCCTCCTCCCGGTAGGCGGGGAAAATTTCCACCATATCTCCCCGGGCCCTGAACTGCCCCTGTTTAAATTCAACGTCATTGCGTTCGTACTGGAGGGTAAGCAACCGACTGAACAGGTTACGGCGGGAAATTTCCTGCCCCGGCTGAAGGGGAAGAATCTGTTTGCGGTAAGACTCAGGCGAACCAAGGCCGTAAATGGCTGAAACACTGGCTACCACGATTACGTCCCGCCGGCGGGTAAGCGCCGTCGTGGTCGACAGACGCAGACGATCAATTTTATCGTTGATGGAAGAATCCTTCTCAATATAAGTGTCCGTCTGGGGCACATAAGCCTCGGGCTGATAATAGTCATAAAAACTAACAAAATACTCTACAGCATTCTCCGAAAAATGATTCTTGAACTCGTTGTAGAGCTGAGCGGCGAGGGTCTTATTGTGAGACAGAACAAGAGCCGGACGCTGGGTTTGTTCAATCACGTTGGCCATGGTAAAAGTTTTTCCACTGCCCGTAACTCCCAGCAGAGTCTGATCATTGTAGCCTTCTTCTAACCCCGCGACTAACTGGCGTATGGCCTCCGGCTGGTCACCTTCCGGTTCAAACTCACTTTCCAAATTAAATGGTTTGTCCATTCGCCTGCCCGCCGCTTTATCCTCCGGAGCCTCAATATTAACCATCATTTTTTCTCCCCGGACCGCCTCATTTATTTTTGTTCACCTAAGTCTTCAATTCTCGCGGCAACATCCCGGTAATCAACATCAGTGGCCATTATTTCCCGGTAGTGACTCAGAGCCTCCGATTTGTTGCCACTCCCCTCCAGGGAACGCCCATACCAGTAGTGCAGGCTTAACCGTAAATCCACGGGAAATGCCTGGTTATCCGGATCAACTTCTTTCAGACGGGACAGGGCTACCCCCGGAGAATCCATCCCGTTTAAACAGCGAGCAATAAAAACCAGCACCCGGGCCCGGAACACTTCATCACCCTGCTCTATTTTTTGAAAAACAGAAAGTGCTTCCTTTGCTTCTCCCACACGGTAAAGATTGACGCCATAACGAAATTGTATTTCAGCCTTTTCAAAATAACTGTTGTCCAGTATCAAGCGGTAAGTACGGGCCGCGCTGGAATATGCACCATCCTCTTCATAACGCCGGGCGATCTGCTGGAGGCCCCGGGCCGCTCCCGGGTTGTCCTTTTCAAAATCAAAAACTTTCTCAAAACAATCAATTGCGTGTTCACGTTCATCCACTTTTACGTAGAGCCGGCCAAGTTTTTCAAGAACTCTAAAATCATCGGGTTCAAGCTCAATTAACTTGCGATAATATTTAATCGCTTCCCTCGTTTTCTCCCGATCAACAAACAAATCCCCCAGTTCTTCAAGATACTCCTGCCTTTTATTGCCGGGCAGATCTCGCTCAACCAGTTCCTTCAAAAGTTTCTCCTGGCGATCATAATCGGTCAAATCCTCCAGACAGCTGTAGAGAAAGTTAAGTATTTCCGTTGACTCTTCCTCCAGTTTAACCTCCCGCCGTTTATCGTAAATTTCCAGCAGAAATTGGGAAATTGATTGCGGGTCTTTCAGACTGTCTTTTTCAGTTTCAGTCGTCAACCCCCGGCGCTGCGTCTGTTGAACATAACCGCTGCGAACATTATCCAGCCATGCTTTCCCGTTTTTCTTCCACTCCTGCCAGCGATCAAGTTGAGCAGCTAATTTTATAATTTTGGAATTTATCTCCTCGTTCAAAGGGGTTTCTTTTCTTGTCCTGGAAAGCCACCGGAGAGCCTCCGCGGGCGAATGGTTCTTTAACAGCATCTCACTCAAGCGAATACCTGTTCTTATTTTCTGTTCCTTTTTTAATTCCGACCACTGTTCGGCAACTTTTTTAAGCTGGTTAATTGCTCTCTCCGTCTGATTGTTGTCGGCCAACAGCAAGCCGTATTCTATACCGGCCAGTGGAGGAAGTTCCCCCCCGGCAGCTCTTTTTTGAAGAATTTTAAATAATTTTTGACTATCCCTATTTTTCAACAGGCGGACCCAGTTTTTTAAATTCTCTTCGCTAACATAAACGGGTGAACAAAACAGGTTATAAATAAATAGCGCGATTTTTTCTTTTCCCGCCCCGTAAAACCACCCGGCCACCTTTTCTCCAACCAGGTTTGAAATTCGCCGACCAAATAGAGGAACTAAAACAAGAAAAAACAGGGCAAAAATAGCAATAAAAACCGTCACTCCCCCCAGCCATGATCCATACTTAGCCCACCAGAGCTTCCATTGCAGACGATTATCCAGTGTAAATTCCGGATAATTTTTTTGTAGCTCTATTCGACGTTCTTTTACTCGTTCGTATTCCCCCAACAAATAATGGGCCCTGATTAATTCCTGGTAAGCCTCCGGCGGGGGTTTTTCAACCAGGGAAAAGACGGTAAAAAGCGACTCACGAGCAGAAGAATATTTCCCCGCTTCCAGGTTTTTTTGGGCCTGAATAAAAAACAACCGGCTCAAATAGCTGGCAGCCTGTTCCTCAAAGTCTTTCTGAGAGTAAAATTCTTTTCCGTTTTTTATCAAAGAATCAAGACGCTTCTCCTTAACCTCATAATCTATCTGTTCGACCTGCTCCTGCCAGTTTTTAAAATCTACTATTTTTTGCAGTTGTTTAATTTTCTCTCGAAAACGTTCAAACTCATCGAAATTGGCCCGGTTTGCCTCCAGGAGTTCCAGCGCCTGTTCGGTTTTATTATCCGTAAGCAGTTGATCAGCCGAACGCAAAAGTTTTTCAAGAGCCTCCTCCTGCTTTTCCCCCTGTTCGCGAAGCTGAGCCGAACTGGCTCGCTGGCGCCAGCCCCGTAGTTGTTCTTTTTCTGTCTCATCTTCTGCCAGTTTAAGAGCCCTATCAAATAATTCCTGGGATCGGCCGTAGCGCCCCACCTGGTAGGCTAAAATTGCACTGAAGCGATATACCTCCCGGGGAATAAAATAATCAAACTCTTCCGGTTCACGCCGGGCCAGACGGTTATAATATTCAAAAGCCTCCGCCCGCCTGTCCATCTGTTGAAGAACCCGGCTTGTGTAGGCAAGAGCCCGTTCATCGTCGGGGTTTTCTTCAAGAACCGTTTCAAAATAATGGAGGGCTTGCTCGTATTCGCCGGCTTCCATGCGGGCCAGTCCACTGTCAATTAAGTCCCCTTTTGCCGGTTCGGAAGCACTCGCAGCAAATGGGATTAAAACCAGCAGGGAAAATATACAGAAAAAATTAACTGTCGATAACTTCAAAACTCATCGCCGCCTCCCGGGATTTACGGTGATAATTTTCAAGATCCGCCACAATAATATCAGTTTCCACCGCTACTGTTTTTACCGGCACTGTAAGAGCCACGGAGGACATCATCTGCCGGAAAGCAAACCTCAACATATTACTATCACACACCGGTGCTGTAAAAATATGAGAACGAACCAGGTCCCGCTGGTCCTCAAAACGCAGGCCCACACGCAAACGATGGGTTAGACTGACAGTCGCCTGGAGTCGGGCCTGAAATTTGTCAAGAACCGGATCAACTTTATCAATTATTTCATCCTTTTCTTGAGCTTTGTCCGCAGGGATAACCAATTCTCGACTCAAGGAACGGGGACGGGAAAAAACATTTATAGAACGCGGATCTTCCCCCTCGAACACCTGGTGCAGGAGCCGGCTATCACTGCCCAGCAATTTTCTTTTATCTATTTCCTCGAGGTAATAAAGCTCCCCAAGTTCTTTAAAATCTTTATCCGCGAGTGTCTTTACAAACTCTCCACCAAATCCCCAAATTTCATCAATCTGTACTTTTTTTACGAATTCTTCGTATTCATCTTCCTCCACGCAAATAATTTCTCCCGCCTGCTGACGACGGGAAACAATTCGCGCCAGCCAGCCGGTGGGGGCCACCGCCCCCGTTAGCGGTAAGGGGTAATCCAACTGCTTAAACCAATCGAAAACTTTGTCTTTGTTTTCAACTTCAACAAAAAACTCTCCCAGTTCAAGATTTTCAACAATAGGACTTAATTTTTCCAGTCGCCGGCGCAATTTACTGTGCTGTTTTTCTATAATTGAAATGTCAAATTCCAGTCTTTCCACTTCCGGGGGGAGCTGATTATTTTCCAGCAGCTGGCCCGGTTTAACTCCCTGCTGCCGGCCGGCGGTATTTACGGATAAAACACGTGCTTCATCACACACTGCGACAGGGGAACTCTCTCTGTCTGCGGCCCTTGCCTGCACTTGCGCGAAGAACTCCGGAACATATAAATGAACTATCATAATTGATCTACTACCTTTAATTGGTTGGATATTAACTGGTGAATTATATAAAATTAATAACAAAGAAACGAGAACTAATCCATAAAAATATCTTTCTAATAAAAAGGATAACTTATGCGTTCCGGGACCACAAATCTTCCTCTGCATGGCGGATACTGTCCGCCGAAATTATTCAAAAATATAAAAGAGCTGGGCGGAGCAATAGTGGAAGCAATTGTCCTTGAATTTGGTCCGGATGAAGTTTTGCGCCGGCTGGCTGATCCCGGCTGGTTTCAAACCCTGGGCTGTGTGCTGGGGTTTGACTGGCATTCCTCGGGCCTGACCACTGTTCTCTGCGGAGCGCTTAAAGAAAACATCAACCAGCGCCCGGATGAACTTAAGCTCTATATTGCCGGGGGTAAAGGGGCAGCCTCCCGAAAGACCCCCGAGGATCTGGAAAATTTTGTTGAAAAATATTCCCCGACTTTACAGCTGGAAAAATTTCAACATGCCAGTAAAATGGCGGCTAAAGTTGATAACAACGCCCTGCAGGACAAACACCAGCTTTATCACCACTGTTTTATCATTACAACCGAGGGGAACTGGACGGTAATTCAGCAGGGAATGAACGACGAAAGCGGCTGGGCCCGCCGCTATCACTGGCTGAAAGATGACTTCGAACAATTTATAGAAGAACCCCACCACGGTATCTGCTCCGAACAGCGCCTCCAACCTTTGAATTTAACGGACAGAAACAGCCGGGAAAACCGGGTCATTTCCACAAAAATGCTCAACGAATCACCAGCGGAAACTGTCAGGGAATACCAGCTGTTGCTTGACTACTGGGACGAGGAAAAAAATAATCTCAACCTGCCCGACCGCCACGATATCCCCCGGGTGAACCACCTGGAGAAAATTTTAAACCGGCTCTATGAAAAACCGGTGGAGAATTACGAGGATTTCCTGGGACGCAAGGGAGTGGGCCCAAAAACTGTGCGCGCGCTGGCGATGGTTGCTGAGGTAGTCTGGGGGGCAAAACCCAGCTACGAAGACCCGGCCCGCTACTCATTTGCTCACGGGGGAAAAGACGGTTATCCCCACCCCGTCGATTACAACCGCTACCGGCAGACAATTGAAACAATAAATACAGCCCTGAAAAAATGCCGGGCCGAGCGTTCAAACAAAAAGAAAGCCTTCCGGCGCCTCTCAAAACTGGCCAACCACCTAACTAGTTAACCAGCTAACTGATTATGTCCATTTGTTTGTGTGAAAATGGCTCTTGTTTCGGAATATAAGCCTTTTTCGAAACATGAGGTTTCGGGTGAAAAAGGCTTGCCTCGGAATAGACAGGATGTCTATGAGAATGAGAACAAGAGCCTTTTTACACAATTTCTCGGTCTTTACCAGTTACCTAGTTAAACCCTACCTCCGAATTCGCCCTTCCATTGTCGT
>JBNJDC010000072.1:0-6683 GCA_051744565.1 bacterium | reverse complement strand
CCGGAAAGAATTCTATCCAGCAGGAATCTACTGCCGGCGCGGGAGAAAAAGCGCTCGCTGGAACCTGGTAAATATTACAAACTTCGCCGCATAAATCAAACAGTAGTGATATGCTCCCATACTGTTTATCATTTGGTTTGGCGGTTATTCGCTCGGCCACTTCCTTTTGAACCAGGCCCTGGAAAGATTTCAACTTGGGACTGTTTCGTAAAATTTTAATCAACAGGGGCCCGGTGAGGTGGTAGGGAAGGTTGCTCACCAGGGGATAAGGCGATATTTTTTTTGGCAGGGGATAGTTTAATATATCGGCCCGAACGGGGTAAAAACAGGCGTTTTTAAATTTATTAACCAGCTCTTCACAGAAACGATCATCAAGTTCAATTCCCAGCAGACAGTCCCATTTATCCACCAGGTGACCAGTTAAAGCGCCGCGCCCGCAGGCCCACTCCACACCAAATTCGGCCGGGTTGATGCGAAAGTTAATCCGTTGGAGCCAGTTTTCGTCCGAGAGTAATACCTGACTCAGTTCAGGAACCATTGGGTTGTTGTCTTCGCAGCCAGTCCAGACAATTTATAGCACTGCGTGGATCTATCCTCCCGGTGCCTGCGATGCCGGTGGCAGTTCCGTGAACAGGACTAACCCGGTTAAATCCCAGGCCAAGCGTCGAGTGGACTCCTGTGAAAAAATGTTGTTGTTTGAAAGGAGTCAACCCCTGGTCGTGGTAGCAGGAGAAAATCATATCGGTTGTTTGACCCTGGATGGGTAAAAAACTATCGGCGGGATGAGGGCCGGTGATATTAATACCGTTTGATTTTAATTGTTTAACGGCCGGTTGAAGAACCTCTATTTCTTCCTCTCCCAAACTTCCCCCTTCCCCGGCGTGAGGATTAAGACCCAGCAGAGCAAACCGGGGGGAATCATTATTTAAATTTGAAAAATAACGTTTGCATATTTTAATTTTTTCTATAACTGACCGGGTGGTGATTTTATTGGCTACTTTACGAAGGGGAAGGTGGCGGGTGAGAAGAGAACAGTTAAAATTATTTCCAAAAAATGACATCAAACCTTTTCGCCCGGCAAAATCTTCCAGATATTCCGTGTGACCGGTGAACCCCGGGTGGCCGGCTTTCTGGACAGCTTTTTTGGAGAGAGGAAGAGTGAGCAGATTGTTGAAATTACCCTTTTCAATCAGTTCAAGAGCTGTTTTCAGTGCTGTATAAGCCGCCCGTCCACTGTTTGCATCTATATTTCCCGAACAAATTTGTTTTGTCTTTATATTTCCCGCTGTAAACCAGCAGGATTCTTCCTCTTGCCGGGGGTCGGTGGTTAATTTTAGCCCGGGGCAGAGTTCTTTGCGGACAGCTTCCGGCCCGACAAAAATTATTTTTTCCTCTTTATTTAGTTTGTTGAGAAGGGAAGGAATAAGTTCAGGCGAGGCCCCGGCCGGATCGCCGGTGCTAGCTATTAAGGTTAGATTGTTCTCAACTGTCATCATTCAATTCCTCAAGGACAGAGTCCGGGAGACGAACAGTCAATTTTTCGCGCAGGACTTCTGGAAGCCTGTCCCGGTATTTTTCAAAAATTTTGCGGGTAAACTCTTCATAAGCGGCACTCATGGCCGGCGTGGGGGAAGAAGTCGGGGGGGCAATTCTAATCCCCGTTTTAAAGGCAATCAGGGAATTGTCTTTCACCTGGAACGGCTG
The DNA here is from genome assembly GCA_051744565.1 of bacterium. Classification (GTDB taxonomy): domain Bacteria; phylum T1Sed10-126; class T1Sed10-126; order T1Sed10-126; family T1Sed10-126; genus CAZKRS01. The sequence goes on along the minus strand of JBNJDC010000072.1, from coordinate 4,979 downwards.
GCTGAATTCAAATTTTGACAGTTGAAAAAATTTAAATTCAATTTCCCGGGCCCGTGTTCCCCAGCGAAACCAGCCCATTTTACCATTTTCCTCCAGCCATGAGGGCTGATCTGAATATTTTTCAAAAAGTCGGTTCCAGTTTGTTGTCGTTGGTTTATTGTTTAAATTGTTATACACCTTTTGAGCTGTTTCGCTGTCACTGAAAATCATCAACCGGCCTTTGACCAGCGAATTAATCCCTGGTATACTCCGGCGAACCTCCGGAAACATCCGCTGCAACAGAAGCATTTCTTTTTCCTGATTGATTAATTGTTGTTTAAATTCTTCTTCCGTAAGCTGCTGGCGGGTTAGAAATTGCTGAAAACTATTTTCTCCCCTCTGGGTTTTCATTGCTCCTATCTGTTCATTTATCATCCGGGTTATCCGCTCTTCAATTTGTTTTTCAATAAATTTGTCCATCGCTTTTTCAATTAGAAGATTGTTTATTATTTTTTCAAGATTAGGACGGGAAAGTTCTGTATCCCCAAATTGCTGTCTGTAATCCTGAAAGGTAATGGCTCTGTCCTCAACCACGGCAAGGAGCCGGTTAACCTGTTGGGTGTTATTAGCCGGTAATTTTTCCAGTTTACCAACTTCGGTGGGGAGGGTATCCGCTTCGAGCGGGATACCAATAATAATACCTGAAGAAGCGATCAGTATAAGATAAATTAGATGTTGAAGTTTCATTTTGAATACCCTGTTGCTTAAAAGATTTTATAATAGCATTAGCTAAATATTATAACTTAAATAGTCGGGAGACAGAACCGAACGAACCGGTTGGAAGGCAAAATAGCTCAGGTATAGGAATCAAAATTCAGATAATCTTCAAGATCTTTTATTTCTTCCCAGTTCAGGGGAGCAGGTTGTTCGCAGTTGCGAATATGGCGGCCCAGGGTGTTCATTAATTGTATTTCTGGATAGTCAAGAACAGGCCCTTCCACCTGGTGATAGGTAAAAGTAACGCAATTTTCTGGTTTGATTGATGGATATGGTGGAGGCAATTCTTTCAATATATTTTTCAGATGTATTATTTTTTCTTTGTTTAAAATTATCGGATTATCCATTTTATTTTTAGAGTCACTATTTTTTTCTGATTTTTGAATCCAGACCTCGTCTTCGGGTTTACCTTCTATATATCCTCGTTGTTCTAACCTCTGGACGACAAATAATCCTCCCGGCCCGACCACAAGGTAATCAATTCTCAGGTTATCTTTTACCGGATAGGAGCAAGCTATGGAATATTCGGGAGTCAACTGTTCACGCAGGCGAAAGAGGATGCGGTCCATGTCTCTATTTCTTTGTTTTACCTTTTCTTCCGCCCGGAAACGAAAATACAGGCGTATGAAAGCGATGATTAGCAAACCACCACCGAGTATTAAAAGATCGTAGCGATTGGTGGAACGAAGAACAAAACCTCCCATGGCCAGTAGAGCACCGCCAACAATAAATTCTGCTCGAATCCAGCCGTCAAGAAATTCAGAATCTTTTTTTTCTTTGGTATTTTTTTTAGGCTTAAAAACCCTCGGAGGGAGGTTTTCTTCCTTATTTTCGGCCATCATTCACTATCTCCATTTGCCAGGGGAGAAGATTGCTGTATATCCTCAGCTGGCAAGTTAGCAAAATCAAATTTTTTGGGATCGAGGTCTGATTGTTTGATAAATTGCTTGAGATCTTCATTCACCAGGTGAAAACACAGAGAAATTACAACAGCATCGCTCAGTATCCAGCCCCGGGAAAGTTTATTTTTAATGAGTCCCCGGGGATTAAGAAAATAAAGCAATGCTCCGCCCACCGCTCCAGCGGTGCGCCAGGGAAGCGTGAATCGATCCTCCCACCAGGCCTGCAGCATTAAGCCCAGCAGTCGGGCTCTTTTCAGCGTGGTAAGTATTTGCTCTCCCTCCTGTTCCTGGTGGATTTCATTTATTTTTAGTTCCAGAGCCTGAAGAATCTGTTCAATATCCTCCGGGTTGATATTTTTTGAAATTTTATCCAAAATATAACTTGATTCTTTGTCACTTTCGGAGGAATCTGGTTTTTGCTCTTTATCACTCATTTGCTGGTGCCTCCCGAAAACAAAGTATAAGTGAACAAGTTAAATTTTAGCCCGCAACCGGAAATAATAACAGAAGTTTAGAGGGAAAAATAGGACAGTTTATACTGAGAAAGGGAATGTGAAGTTAACGTCGGCATTACCTTTTGCTATTTTTTATAATTGATATAAAATTTAACCCCTGCTATAATATAACTTAATTGAACTTAAAAAATTTCTGGAGGTTGATAAATATGATCAGTGATAGACTTGCCGAAGAAATGGATAAACAGATAAAGGAAGAGTTTGAGTCAGCATCTTATTACCTGGCGATGGCTTCTTACCTGGAAGCGGAAAATTGGGAGGGATTTGCCGGCTTTATGAAGGCCCAGGCTGTTGAAGAAATGGAACACGGTATGAGATTTTATGATTTTTTACATGAAGTTGACCATCGGGCACTCGTGCCAGCCCTGGATCAGCCTAAAATAGAATATTCTTCTCTCGAAGAAGTTTTTCAAACAGCCCTGGAGCATGAAAAGCATATAACGGCTCGGATAGAAAAGCTTACGGAAATAGCCGAGGATGAGAAGGACACCAGGGCTCGTTCTTTACTGCAGTGGTTTATAGATGAACAGGTGGAAGAAGAAAATACGATGGAAGACATCCTGGTAAAAATTAAGCGTATTGGCGACAGCGCTGCTCTCTATATGCTGGACAAAGAACTGGGGCAACGCCAGCCCGGTGAGATTGCCGAGGAAGAATAAATCAACTTTCTGTCTGTTAATTGTAATTTTAAGCCGGACTTCATACGGCCGAGTGCTTGCCATAGGCACGGATTAAATGTATTATACTGTGTTTTTTAACAGTTCTACCAATATAAGCCCATTTTGCGAGGTGTAAGAGCTGTGGTAACTGCTGATGACGAACATGTCCTGTCCCTGGGGAAAAAGGACAATGGCGAACCTTACCAGGCATTAGTGGTCGATGATTCGGCGTTTATGGTTAAGAATTTGGTGCGGATGCTTGAGTCTTTTGATGCTGAGGTGCTCGATACAGCTGAAAACGGTAAACAAGCCGTGGAAAAAGTAGAAGAGCTGGCCGATCAACTTGATTTTGTAACCCTGGACATAACAATGCCTGAAATGGACGGATTAACCGCTCTGGAAAAGATGCTGGAAATTGATTCTGATCTTGACGTAATTATGGTCAGTGCAATGGGCCAGGAGGATACGGTTAAGAAAAGTGTTATGAAAGGGGCCAAGCATTTTATCGTGAAACCCTTTCAACGTGAGGATGTTTTTGAAAAATTATCCCGGGTAATCCAGGGCGAAAGTAAATGAAAGCTGATTACATAAATCCTTTTGTTACCGCAGCCATTTCAACCCTGAAACAGTTTATTCCGGATATTGAAATTGAAAGGGGCGAGTTGGATGTAGCTCCTTCCCCGGCCAAAACTTTGGGCGCTGCCGTATATATAGGTATATCAGGCGAATTGAAGGGCCGGGTTATCTATGACATGGACCGCTCCACGGCGGTAAAAATTGCCAGTGCAATGAACCAGGAAGAGCTGCCCGGACTAAACGACATGGTCCGTTCGACGATTCAGGAACTGGGAAATATTATTTCTGGCAATGCTTCCAGTAAATTGCACAAGCAACTGGATGGAAAACATGTGGATATAACGCCCCCGTCCATGATTGTGGGAGACGATACCCAGATATCGGACAGTGTCTCCTCAAAATACCTCAAGGTTCCCCTGAATACAAATTACGGACAGGTAATAATCAACGTAAATATCAGAGAGAACTAAAATGGCAAGTTTGAAACAGTCCCGCCCCCTTAATGTCTATCCGAAAGCGCCCAACCGTAATTTATTTATTGTTCACCCCGGCGAAGGACGAAAACTTGACCTGTTGCAGAGCGAACATGATCTGCACTATTATCGCGAGCAGGACGATTTCATTAACGCCACGGATAATTTTCAGGAAATTACTCTTCAGCAGGAAAATGATTGTGAGCAGGGAGTTATTCTGATAAACAATGAATTGAAAAAAGATCTGGACAATCCCGACCAGGTTAAAATGTTTCTCAAGGGCGATAATCTTTTTCTGAAACCACTTACCTGATAGTAATCTTATAAGTTACTACTTTCCTTCCTGAAATAAGAGAAGAAATTTTTTAATTCTGATATTAATTCTTTAACGTTCGGGGCAAACTGTCGAAATTAAGAAATGAGTCAAGAAAAATATTGAAGGGAGGTGGTCTGAATGAGCAGTGAAGTGGAATTTGATTTTTCCAGCGATGAGGCGGCCCGGGAAACAATGAAAAATTATATCCGCCAGAATTTTTCTGATGTGCTGGGAGATAAGATCAAGCTTCTTGATGCTCCTAACGGGCTGGAACTTCTTCAACAGGAAGTAAGAACTCTGATTGAGGAAGAAGGAATTTCCGCCGAAGAACTGGTGAAAGTGGCCTGATATTATATATATTATGCTTTTAACAGGCTAATCAACCCGGGGTCCTTCGGGGCCCCGGGTTAAATTATGTACATTTTTTACAACTAAATAGTTTAAAGAACGGAAGAACGAAGTGCGGGATCGGGGCGAGGGATAACAACTCTTTCGATCAGGATACCGTCATCTTTTATAGTATCACACCCGGCATCAACCGCTGAATTTACATCCTCAACCGGACCGGTTAAAGTGAAATATCCTTTCCCCCCCAGCGCGTTGGCGAGGCGAACATCAATAAGCTGGACTTCGGCTTTTTTAGCAGCGGCATCGGCAGCAATAATTGTGGATGCAGCAGAAAAAGTTTCAACAATTCCCAGGGATTGCAGATCCTCGACTGGCGCCAGGCCACGAAGAGCGGGGACAAGTTGTTCATCAATATTGGGGATGACTAATTTTTG
>JBNJDC010000071.1:0-6738 GCA_051744565.1 bacterium | reverse complement strand
TGAGATAGAAATATTTCGGGTTGGTAACCAGTCACCACTGGATATTGCTTCCACTGTAGAATCTTTCCTGGATAGTTGGGAGGCCAACCTCCCGCCGGGGATCGGTGTCCGCATTGATAGCAACCGGGCTGAGATGTATGAGGAACGTCTCTCCCTCCTCTTTAAAAATGGATTTATCGGGATGATAATCGTTATGTTAATCCTGAGTTTGTTTCTTGAATACCGGCTTGCTTTCTGGGTTATGATGGGGATGGCGATTTCCTTTGTCGGCTCACTTTTATTTTTACCGTTGTGGTCGGTAAGTATTAACATGATCTCCATGTTTGCTTTTTTGATTGTCCTGGGAATTGTTGTTGATGATGCCATTGTTGTCGGGGAAAATATTTACGAATATCGCCGCCGGGGCTACGATCTTATCCCCGCCGCGGTCAACGGGGCGCGAAACATAGCCGGCCCCGTTGTTTTTAGCATTCTGACCAATATTGTCGCTTTTGTTCCCCTGATGTTTGTTCCGGGAATGATGGGGAAATTCTGGTGGCCGATTCCCGCCGTTGTAATAACCGTTCTGGGGATTTCACTGCTGGAGGCGCTGTTTATTCTTCCCGCTCACCTGGGCCATACGCCGGAGGAGTCCTGGACTGAACCCGGTGCTTTTCTTCACAGGTCCCAGCAGAAATTTGCCGACTGGTTTTACTGGGCTGTAAATAAATATTACCGACCTTTGCTTGAATTTGGAGTTTCTAACCGCTACGTTGTTCTTTCGGCCGCTCTGGCTATCCTGGTGGTAGTTGGGGGTTACGCGATGAGTGAGCACATGGGAATGATAATGATGCCCGAAGTGTCGGCCGATGCGGTGGAAGCCGGGGCCTCGCTTCCGGAGGATGCTACCGACGAGCGAACCATCGAGGTGGCCCGGGAAGTAACCCGGCAGACTCAGAAGATGTTTAAAAAACACAACCTTGAACAATCAGCGGAAGGAATAAGGACGCGGATCTGGGGGACCCACGTGGATGCTGAAATTATTATGAACCCCCCCGGTCAGCGACAAAGGTCAGTCCGGGAAGTGGCTGAGCTGTGGCGAAATGAGGTGGGAGGGATCCCCGGTATCCAGAACCTTTCCATTGAGACGGAGAGAGGTCCGGGAAGCTGGCGTGATGATATATCCGTGGACCTCAGCCATTCGGATATTGGGGTCCTTGAGGACGCCAGCCAGGTGTTTTTCGGCCGGCTCGAGCAGTTTGAGGCCACCCGTGATGTGAATGATAATTACGAAAAAGGTAAACGCCAGCTTGATTTTCACCTTTATCCCGAGGCCCGGCGGCTGGGATTCACTCCTTCCTACGTCGGCCGCCAGCTCAGGGGCTTAATATACGGTAACGAAGCTTTAAGTCTCCTCCGGGGAACCAACGAAGTTGAAGTCCGGGTTAAGCTCCCCGAAAACGAAAGGGACGGCATGTATGACCTTGAAAAGTTCATGATCCAGGGACCGGATGGCCTGGAGGCTCCGCTGATGGATATAGCCCGGGTGGAGATGGGGAGGGCGTATAACTCAATAGATCGCCGTAACGGTCGAAGAGTTATCTCTGTCGGAGCGGATGTAGAACCGCGAAGCGAGACCAGCCGGGTGCTTACCGCTTTAAAACAGGAGACCCTGCCCCGGCTGCGCTCGGAGTTTCCCGGCTTGACCTGGAGTTTTGAGGGCAGCCAGGCGGAAATGATAGAATCAACTCAGGCCCTGTGGGGCGGCTTTATCCTGGCTATGCTGGTTATTTACGCCCTGCTGGCGATTGCTTTCGGAAGTTATGTCCAGCCGTTTATTGTGATGGCCGGGATTCCGTTTGGAATTATCGGAGCCGTGATCGGCCATATTATCCTCGGCTACAATCTTTCGCTGATCAGTATTATGGGGGTCATCGGTCTGTCGGGGATCGTGGTTAACGATTCCTTAATCATGGTGGATTACGCCAACCGCCAGCGGGAGGTTGATTCGGCCTATGAATCAATTGTCCAGGCCGGGGTGCGCCGCTTCCGTCCGATTTTACTGACCACCCTGACGACCTTCGGCGGCCTGGTCCCCATGATCTTTGAAACTTCCCGCCAGGCTCTGTTCATGGTCCCGATGGCCGTCTCCCTGGGCTTTGGAATATTATTTTCCACCACGATTATCCTGCTGATGGTCCCCTGCTTCTACATGATGGTCGAAGACGTCAAATCGCTGGTAAACTAAATAACACCTGGATTCAATTGATTTTTTAGAGACATCATAATTTTTTAATTTATTCCAGTAGATATTCACTGACAAATTATTCATTGACTGTCATTGCTGGCCATGGCCCGGCAAACCATCCAACAGTAGCCCCCGCCGTCATTGCCTGGCTTGACCAGGCAATCCATGTTGAATTTAATGGTAAAATCAACTAGCAAACTAGCTAACCAGTAAACTGATCAACTAACTTCCCACCTGCCTCTTTCACACTGCAGTTGCAGTTACTAATAAACTTGCCTCTTTCACACTTTCCCACTAAGTTTCCCGCGTCATTCCCGGGCCCCGACCCGGGAATCCATGTTGACCTTGACTTTTATGACCTTACTTTCACACTTGCCTCTTTCACACTGCAGTTGCAGTTACTAATAAACCTGCCTCCTTCCCACTTTCACACTAAATACCGGCAATCCATTTTTCTATTTTTGCCTTGATCACCGGTTTCTACAGGAGTTAATTTCCCAGGGAGGTATATTTAACCCCGGAGTGATGATATAAAACCAGCTGAAAATGAGAGGTTAAAAGTTGGAAAGTTACGGTGATAACTAAAGTTGAGAGATTTTCCAGCCCCAACGGGGCGAAATAAATACAGCCCGGGGCGTAAGCCCCGGGTATAAAATGAATATAGAAATCAAGCCCTGAAAGGGCGAAATAGCAAAAGGTGTTATGTCGGTCCCGCGGGGCAAAAAATAATATAAAAACTCCCCCGGACTTTTATGCCCCGGACTGAGGATATATAGGGGAATGAAAACAAGATTTTTTACAGATTTCTCGGACTTCACCTTAACGAAGCGGTTTCAGCGGCGCTTCCTGCCGGCGGTATTTATAGCCGCGCGGATGGGAATAATCTTTCGAAGTGTCCTTGCAGTAACCGTTTTTTACCATTTTTAAACCGTAATCCTCGCCGTTTATCAGGTGAACGTAAGCAATCAGCCGGTCGTAGTGGCCCCGCTCAAAATCTTCGTTGTCTCCGCCCGGGGCCAGGACAACATAATTTCCTCCCAGCCATTTTTTGGCAATTTTCGTCGCCCGCTTTCCGTATTTTATCTCCTCCTCGCAGCTCATCCCTTCCCGGTATTCGGTGTTTATACATTTTTCATTTCTGCTTGATTCCGGACAATCAATTCCCTGGAGTCTAATTATTTCTGTCCGATCGGTTCCGTCCATCAGTCGCACCTTGATTGTGTCACCGTCAAAAACCTTAATTACTTCCGCCCGTACCCCATTTTCAGGAATTTGCAGATCTGTTTGGTCTTTCCCATCTTCTCCGGTTGTAGTTTGATTGTTTTTCAAGTGGGATAGAATTTGTTTTTTCAGTGATTCTTCTCCACCGATAATGTCATACTCCTGGTCGTTAAAGTCCAGGGAAGGCCAGGAAAGCCTGGATTCGTCCTGTTTTAATTCAACCGCCGCCAGGGTTAGGCGGTTGTTAAATGTTATGTTGAACTTACCATCAGCTTGTTGAACTTTGGTTATTTTCAGGGGATGTGTTCCGGAAGCCGTGGTGGAATTGCGCAGAGCTTTGCTTAAATTGGCACTCAAGGTGTCCGATTTAACTGAGATTACAGTTTTTCCACTTTCGGTTTGCGGCCATTGAATGGTCCGGTCGTCATTTAAACGGATGAATTTTATCTGCAGCCGGTTGTTTAACTCCAGCGAATAGGTCCCGTTGTCGTAGGAATTAACGTCCGTGGGATAGAGAGGAGATTTCTCCCAGTATAAATTTTCCTTGTCAGTATTTGCCGGTCCGGATTTACTGTTATTGTCACTATTGCGCAACTCGAGAGCCACAGTCATCCCGGCTATTGCAATTAACATAAGTAAAAAATAGACTTTAATGCTAACCTGTTTGTAAGCAAATCTCAATTTTTAATAATCTCCTTTAAATAGAACCTCTCCGAAAAGCTTTGATTGTCCGTCATTGGCGGACAGGCCCCGGTAATCCAGAGGTTTACGGTTTTTGGTTGAATCACTGGGTTGCAGTAATTATTTTTGGCGACAGTGTAAATAGTAGTTGATAATTAGATCAAATTCATTTTGTTGTGTAAGGATGGCTCTTGTTTTGGAACATAAGCCTTTCCAAATATAATAAAAACTAATTATAGCCGATAATTCCTGGTTACTGCAAACAAAAGCCCGGGCAATAAATCCTGACTATTCCTTGCTTGAGGAACCGGATGTGTCTATAATCAAGTAAATTTGAAATTATTTCAAAATTATTTATATGGTTGGTGAAATGGAAGCTGTAAAATCCGATGATTATTTCCTTTCTAAAAACTCTCTGTGGTGGATATTTAGCCTGGGGTATGGGCGCCAATGACTGTGCGAATGTGTTTGGCCCTCACGTTGGCTCAAATCTTTTAGATTATCGTACATGCGTCATTATTTTCTGTGTGTTTGTGGTCATTGGTTCGGTGGGTTACGGTCAGTCGATGGTGACCGATGCTGCCTCCGTGATGCCCAAAAGGGACGTGATTAAAGGTATTTCAAGCTGGAAACTTGTAAATTTAGCCGTGCTCGTGACATTTTCGGCTGGGTTGGCCGTAAACATTGCAACTGCGTTTGGTATTCCCACTTCGACGTCCCAGGGATCAATTGGAGCGTTTTTTGGGTTGTCCATTGCCCTTGGAATCCAGGGGGGAGACCTCGGTGGTCTTCCCCCGTGGTTGGATTTTGGAAAAATGGTCCTGAGCTGGGTAATCAGTCCCTTTTTTGCAGCGTTTACAGGATTTATCCTGGAGAAGTATGGCCGCCGCTTTGCCGATCAGGTAGTAACCAACGAGCGGAATTTTAATTTAATTATCAGGGTGCTTCTTGTACTTGCCGGTATCTACGGTGCGTTTATTTTAGGTGCCAGTCACGCCGGTATTGCAGTGGCCCCTTTCTACACAGCCGGAATTTTCGCCCCCCTGCAAAACTCCCTGGGACTGGGTATCCCGGCAAAAGCATGGGCGGCTGGATTTGGGGGAGTGGCAATTGCCCTGGGGGCGGCAACGTATGCCCACAAGGTTATCTACAGCGTTGGTGTCCAGATAACGACGCTGGATCCTTTTTCTGCGTTTAGTTCCGTCGTGGCCATGTCAATTTGTGTGAATCTATTTAAAAACTATGGCGTTCCAGTTTCCTCTTCCCAGGCGATTGTTGGAGCCGTCGCCGGTGTGGGCCTGACGAGAGGGGCTCGGGCTGTATCTTATGGAAAACTTCAAAGCATTGCCATTGGCTGGGTGGCTACCCCGTTGTTTCCCGCTGTAATTACGGGATTTGTTTATAGTCTTCTCATAAGTATTTTCTAAATGGTTTGTAATTTAACCGTGAGCCTCCGCTTCCCCGACACCCGATTTAAAAATTGTGTGGAACAATTATTTCCTAACAAAACCGGGCGAAACTATTCTGGAAAAATATAAAAAGGAATCTTTGATTAGCTGGAACGTGTAGAATTAATCCCGGTTAAGCTCTTGAATTAAGCTCGTGAATCCCCGCTGTCAAAGCGAAAGCCTCTTAATACCCATAAACCCAATAGTCCCCCCTTAATTGACTGGATTTTCTGGATTAACTTCGGATAAATGCAAAAACATCGGGAATACAAGCTGTGAGGGATTTCAGTTTAAAAGTGCGGGTTTGAGTTTATATTTTTTAGATTAGCGGGAAGAAAATAGCGGCATAAATAAAATCGGTTATATTTTTGCCGCTATTGTTGCCCTGCACCTGGCGAAGCGCTTCGCCAGGGCGCTGTTGTCACAGCGCTCAAAAAATATAGGTTTGTTTTCAATCCAGCAAATCCGAAATACCATCCAGTCCATTATACTGTTTGATTTATAATTTGAAGCTAATCTGCGTCCATCTGCGAGCCAATTGATTTTGATGTGCTTTTTCCCCCACAAACAGACAAATCACAAGGAATTATCGGAATATAGATAATTAGAAAAATATAAAGAAACCGGTGGGCCCCAACAATATCGAGTTTTTCAGCCCTCGATTGATTGCATTAGAGAAGTTTAACTTTCAGCGTTAGACCTTTAACTTTCAGCTGCAGTGCAAGAGTTTTATTTTGAATTTAACCAGTAAACTAACTAGCCAACAAGCAAACTAAAGTAGGCGCGGACGGTTTCGAACCGTCGACCTCTACCGTGTCAAGGTAGCGCTCTACCCCTGAGCTACGCGCCTGAATTTAAAACTACTGATATATTATAAGTTATTTCCCCCGGATATTACAAGCTCTCCCCCACAAAAACCGGCCCTCTTAACAGCCTCTAATTACCGATCTTACCCCGCCAATCCAGGGTTTGATGATTCTTGGATATTACCGAAATGTCTTTTCCCGGATGCCAAAACAAATTGACTTCCAATAAAGCTAAGCCACCAGCTTTCAACTCTAAAACTTTCCAACTAATAAGTTTTTGACTGTTGGATTTCAACTTTCTAACTTTCTAACTTTTTAACTTTCCAACTAATAAGTTTTTGACTGTTGGATTTCA
>JBNJDC010000070.1:0-6942 GCA_051744565.1 bacterium | reverse complement strand
GGAAGGTGGTTTCGGGGGAATGGTCGGTTTTGGAATTTCCGGCGGCTTGGAAGCCGGGAAGAAGTTTATTAACAACCTCCAGTTGGTCAGCCACCTGGCCAACATTGGTGATGCCCGGACTCTGGCTATTCGTCCGGCCAGCACCACCCACCAGCAGTTGAGCAAAGAGGAGCTTGAGCAGTCCGGGGTAACTGAAGATTTTATCCGCCTGTCGATAGGAATTGAGGATGACCAGGATATAATTGGAGACATCGAACAGGCATTGGCCGCCGCAAACTGAAAATATTTTAACAGGAGAGGTCAGTTAGATGGCACAAGAAGGTTCAGTGGGAATTGTCGAGACTAAAAAATGGAAGTTTGCCGAACCGCCGGACCGGTTGAGTATGCGCTGCGGGGAAGAGCTGGGGCCGATTGAAGTGGCCTATGAAACTTACGGCGAGCTCAGTCCTGAAAAGGACAATGCTATCTTAATCTGCCATGCTCTGACCGGTGATGCCCACGTCGCCGGCAAGCATTCCCCCGACGATCGTAAGCCCGGCTGGTGGGACCTGATGGTCGGTCCCGGCAAGCCTATCGATACCGATAAATATTTTGTCATCTGTTCGAACTGTCTTGGCGGCTGCCAGGGGACAACCGGTCCGGCTTCAACCAATCCGGAGACCGGTGAACCCTATGGGCTTGATTTCCCGATGGTTACCGTGGAGGACATGGTTCGTGTTCAGCATGCCCTGGTTACCGACCACCTGGGACTGGATCAGTTGCTCAGCGTTATCGGTGGTTCTTTCGGGGGGATGCAGGTTCTTCAGTGGGCTATTGATTATCCGGAAATGGTTCATTCAGCCCTCCCGATTGCTTCTTCCGCTCGCTTGAGTGCCCAGGCGATTGCTTTCGACGAAGTGGGTCGCCAGGCGATTTACAGTGATCCCGACTGGAACCGGGGCGATTATTACGATTCGGAACCTCCCCACCGGGGGCTGGCAATTGCCCGGATGGTCGGGCATATTACCTATCTTAGTGACGAATCGATGCGCGAGAAATTTGGCCGGTCCCTGCAGGATAAGGATTCGGTGGGGTATGATTTTGGTCCCCCGGATTTCCAGGTGGAAAGTTACCTGCGCTACCAGGGGGACAGTTTTGTCCAGCGTTTTGATGCCAACAGTTACCTCTACCTGACCAAAGCCATGGATTATTTTGACCTGGCTGAGCGCTACGGGTCGCTTGTTGATGCTTTTGCTGATACTTCCAGCCGGTTTTTCCTTATTTCATTCAGCGGCGACTGGCTCTTTCCCACCTACCAGTCCCGGGAAATTGTGCGGGCTCTGCACGCTAACGCTATTCCGGCCAGTTTCTGTGAGATAGATTCTGATTACGGCCACGATGTTTTTCTCCTGGAAAATGACTCCTTGAACCAGGTTATCAGGGATTACCTTGATAACAACTACCAGCTGCTAGCGGCTGAAAACGAGGTTTAAAAATGCGAATTGATTATCAATTTATCGAAAAACATGTTCCCCGGGGAGCCCGGGTGCTGGATATGGGCTGCGGGGATGGGGCCCTGCTCCAGGAGCTGGCCCAGAAAAGGGACGTGGAGGGTATAGGGATAGAAATTGATGAAGAGGCTGTCCAGCAGTGTATAAGCCGGGGAATACCGGTTTACCACGGTGATATGCTCGAAAGTTGTTCGATGTTTGACGATAATTCTTTTGATTGTGTTATTTTAAGCCAGACCCTCCAGCAGTCGCTTGATCCGGTGGGAGTAATAGAAGAAATGCTGAGAATCGGCCGCAAATGTATAATAAGTTTCCCCAATTTCGGCCACTGGTCCGAGCGCTTAAAACTGCTGTTTACCGGCCGGATGCCGGTGACCGAAAATTTCCCCTACAGCTGGTACGAGTCGCCCAACGTCAACCTGCTTACAATTAACGATTTTGTTTCCTTTTGCAACAAGCGGGACCTGCAGATAGTTGACCGCGTATTTTTTACCACCGGCTACTATCGCCTCCCCCCCTTTGCCGCCAACCTCCTCGCCGCCTCCGCAGTTTTTGTCCTCCAGGACTGAAAAAGGCGAAGATAAATTTTTCCCCGATGTCCTGATATTTTGTTGTTTTTATGTACTATTCAATACTCAAGCGATTGAATAACTCCATGTATTTGTTGTATCGATAAAGTCTATTCCGTTTTCGTTCCCCAACTTCTTCGAGTAACCCCATATCAACAAGCTGGGTTATTAAATTTTGGGCCGTAGGATATGAACAGTTTAGATAATCCCGAGCCATGTTGATTGTCAGCACCGGATTTTTGAACAAATAATCATGAAGTGGCGAAATATATTGGCTCTGGATATGCTTGGCGACCTGTTTTTTATCCCGTTTACGCAGCTGATGAATTGCTTCTGTGGTCTCTGTTGCAGCATCGCTGACCTTACTAACCCCCTTAAGAAAAAACTTTAGCCATCCTTCCCAATCTCCTTCTTTTCGGATTTTTTGTAAGCGTTCGTAATATTCGAGTTTATTAGCGTTCATATAGTGACTGATATAAAGGATTGGTTCTTGAATAATATTTTTATGGCAGAGAATAAATACAATCAGTAACCGGCCCATGCGCCCGTTTCCATCCAAAAAGGGATGGATGGTTTCAAATTGAGCATGAGCAATTCCGCATTGAATTAGCGGTGGCAACTTCAACTTATCTTCATCAGCCCGAATAAATTCTTCCAGATTATAAAGAGCCTCCTTCATTTTTTGAGGTGGTGGAGGTACATATTCTGCATCCTCGATATTTAATTGCGAGGACCCCACCCAGTTTTGTGATTCGCGAAACTGACCGGGCTCTTTCTTTTTTCCTCGAACCCCCTGCATTAATACCTCGTGAATTTCACGAATCAAGCGAAGCGAAAGCGGCAATTCTTTTATGCGATCCAAACCGTACCGTAAGGCCTCAATGTAGTTTATAACTTCTTGAACATCACGCTTTTTTTCCTCTGATTCTTCGGGTCTGCCCGCCTCGTATTCCAGAACATTTTCCAGGCTACTCTGCGTTCCTTCAATTTGTGAACTTAACACAGCCTCGTGGCGCATATACATCAGCACAAAAAAATCCGGATTGGGCAAAACACGAGTAATACCATCTAATTTTCCAAGAGAACGATCCGCTTCTGACAGAAGCGTTTGCATCTCCGGATCAATTTCAACCGGGGGGTTATCCGGTGGTACCTTTGCCGGAATAAACGCTTTGTAATCTTCCATTTGTGTTATAAATTGTCCGGCTCGGGTGCTCATTTTCTAATCTCCTCAGAAAAAATCTTTATTAAAACCTGCTTTAACATATACCTGGTTCTCTAAACTTATTAAAGTATAACCGATAAAACTTTAATAACAATAAACATCTGGATCTGTAAAAAGATAGACGTTAACAGGAACCGGGAAACAGATTAAGTCCATTTTATTGTGTAAAAATGGCTCTTGTTCGGAATATAAGTCTTTTGCAAAACAGGAAGTTTCGCCTGTAAAAAAATAAGAAATAATCTTCTGTTTTGATTTTTAAACTTGAAACTGTTTGCACCTGTCTATAAGCGTGAGAACAATATTTTTTCATACAATTTTTCAGACTTGACCAATTTACAGACTTTTTGCCGAGAGACTCTCCTTTAAATTTTCCTTATTCCTTCCGTGTACTCTTTATTTTAAAAAAGAGATTATATCAAAAAGGTTATAAAAAGTGATATTTATGGGTACTTGTGGCAAATTACTGGTCAATAAATAATCCCGTCATTTTTATATAATATCTAATTTTAAAAAATAGAATAATAAGTACTTGACAAAAAAAAAAAAAATATGAGTAAACTTAAAATACAGTTTAAATAGCAACTATTTAAGAGACGGAGAGAAATTCATATGAACGGGCTGCGTGGGAAAATTTTCCTTGTGGTTATAATTTTTCTCGTAATTTGTACCACCGGTTTCTACTACCTGTATGTCACTGCCAGCCGGCTTGAATGGGATGATTCTCAAATCCGGGCAGTAAATTATTTTGGCTATGAAATTAACTCCTTGCCCCTGGGGAGGCGCCAGGAAAAAATTACAGTGGACAGTTTACTGGAGGCTGAAATTTCGGAAGATTCACGACTGGGTAGATATCTGGAAGGAAATAAGCGGGTGGGAAGAGAGGTCATGCGGGGGGTTGAGGATGTAAGTGCGGGGACCACCCATATTTTGACCAATGAACGTATACGCTATAAATCAGCCGAAGACGTAGATTACAGGGATTTCAAGACCGCGCTTTACAACAAAGAACTTGAGAAATTGTGGGAAGCGCCGTATTTGAGCCTGGCCACCTGGGGCCGGGGAATGGTCAGTGCTGACGGCAGCCGGGTGATGATTGTCAGTTATCTACCACGATATAAAATTGAGCATCCGCCGGAGGATTATCGTTTCTATAAAGTTGGCCAGCGCCTGGTGGTATTGAACCAAAAGGGGGAAGTCATCTACAGGGCGCCCGCTGAGCAGTTTGAGGCGGCCGCCTTGTCGCCGGATGGCAACCGGGTTGCCTACATAAAGTCGGACCGGCTCTCTGAACCTTTTACAGTTGTAAATGTTGAGACCGGGGAAACCCAGCAGGTCGAGTTGCCGTTCCAGGTGAAAAAATTGCCGAAAAAAACTGTCGATATGGAAGAGGCAAGACTCCCGGATACAACCGCCGTTGATTTTTCAAAGGCAAAAGTTGATCCGGACCGTTGCAAATACGCGGCCAAAAAGATGTTCTGGAAAAATTCAAGAATTCACTTCCGCACAACATGTTCAATAGGAGGATGGTTATGGTGGCAGACAAGAACAATCAAGTAATAGTTTTTCTAAAAAACCTGTTTTTTATATTTTTCTTGGTTCTTTTTGTATTTACGGCTGTTTCAGCCTGGGCAATGGGAAGTAATCACGGTCCGCCGGGGGGTTCCCCGCCCGGAGGTCCTTCCCCGGGAGCGGGTAATCAACCGGGGGGCGGGGCGATAACCACTACCAGCAGTGTCCAGTCCGATCATCTTCTTGGTGTTACGGGAGAGACTGAGCGGCTGGGGCTGGAGGTCTACCCGGCCTCCGAGGGGATCTGGAGTAATCCGGATGAGCCTTCTAACAGGTACAATCCTATGAGTGTGCTTCCGCCTCTTTCAGAACAGGCGCCGCTGCGTTTTCTGAATGTTGAAAATACAACACCGGCAGGGGATGCGATTGCCGGGGCGATGCGTTTTCAGCTGGGCCTGGATTTTACTGATCGCTACGATTTTGAGGGGGCTGAACTCCATGTGAAGCACCATAACCAGGGATTGCTCCCCGGAATTCACATGCTCGGCCGCCTGTCTACGGCCAACTCCGAAAGATTCCACCGGGCGGAGTTTAAACTCGGTGGAATACGCGATGAAGAAGCAGAACCGGAAGTGGAGCAAATACGGCGTTTGCGGGGGCAGAATTTGGGAGATTATCAGCCGATCTGGTGGGAGTTTAAAGACGATCATGATCGTCGTCGGCGGCGAACCGGTATATATCCCAACCTGCCCGAAGTTAGTTCTAACAACAACATACCCGGTTATTATCATATGAATTACAACATCCGTTCGGCCAATACTGAGGCATTGTATAAAGGGGGCAGTAGCGATTATGATCCGTTATTGCCCGGGGTTTATGACTATATAGCTCGAATTTTCACAGCCTCCGGTGACACTTTTGAGTATTCGGTTCCCTTTACCGTTAACGGGTTGAATGTACCGGTGACGGATGAACTTGATCAGAAACTTACCGGCTTGAACGTGGAACTTTCGGCGGCAAAAAACATGGACTGCAGTTACTTTCCACGGGATTTAAACCTTGGTACAAATGACAGCGGAGTGGTAAGCGTGGTTATGCAGCCCACAAATCGCTGCCGGATCAAAATTACGGAAGGCCCTGTTTTTAATCCGGTTGAAGTTTATAAACCGGGAAGCTGGGATTCACAAACAAATCTCCAGGATACAGCAGTTATCCCGGTCAAACAGCGTCTTCACGGGCAAATTACCGATAGAAACGGGGAGCCGATTTCTGGTTATACCATTAAAGCGGAACCCGTCGGAAATAATGCTGATAAACGCCAGGGAATTTTAGATCACAACGCAGTTGAACAGGAAGTGAAAACGGACGGCAGTGGTAAATACGAAATGTGGCTGATGCATGGTCAATACAAATTAACTGCCGAGCATAAGGTTAAGGAAAAGTATTATGGCCGGAGAGCGTCCAGTCACGGTGGATTTTCTAAAGTTGCAACCACCACCGTTACCTTACCTCGCCACGGCTACTGGGAATCTCGCCAGTCCGGTCCGTTTAAAAAACGAGTGGACTGGCAGGCAATCGGTAAATACAGCAGTATTCTTGCTCACGTTAAGAAATATAACAAGGAGGGAGTGTGCAAGGACGCCCAGTATACCCAGGTTTACTTGAACGGTTCCACTCCCCTGGGACCAGTTTCGGACGATGGAGGTACAGGGTCCTGGGCGGCAGAAGCACTTTTTGAGAAGCTACCGCCGGGCTCTTATAACCTGGAAGCAAGGGTTAACTGGAAGGCCGAGCCTTCCCTGCAGATCTACAACGAAAACGTTAATCTGGATACTGATGAAAAAATAAGAGTCCAGCTTGGACCGGACAAGTGTTTTTGACGGTGGGAAAACTGAATATTTGAAGTTGGTGGAGTGAGTTACAGGTGTTTGGATTTATTTGTAGAAAATATAACTCAGACCGGGAGGTTTGCTGACGGATGCAAGATGTTAAAATCAACAAGAAATTTATTCTTTCAATTTTCTTAATTGGGATATATATTTGTATGTTCGCCAGTTCGTCAATGGCTGTTGACCGGCCCTTCCAGGGCTGGGATGAGGAAGATGTGCTCCGGGATTACGGCCCGGAGGTCCGCGGGAGCAGCCGCTTT
>JBNJDC010000069.1:0-7023 GCA_051744565.1 bacterium | reverse complement strand
TATTTAATAATTTTCCCTCGGTGTTTCGGAATTATTCCTCCTTTGCCGCTCTTTTGCACAAGGGCGGACGTTTTGGGGAATTTTTTCCCGCGCCGCTGGTGGTGCTTGTTCTTTTGTTGTTTATAGAATTTTTATTTTTTGAAATATTTAATTTTATGCAGTGGCTGCTTGGGGGGCGAGCTGATCAATCACAGACCGGACTTATATTTTCCGCGGCCCTCTGGATCCCCAATATTCTGCTGGGCACTTTTATTTTTATTGTTGCCCGGGGGGCAGCTCTTGGCTACTGGACGCCGCTGCTGCTTACCAATTCAATTGTTTATATGGCCGGCTGTATAATTGCTCTCTGGTGTTTGTATATACTGGTCGGGGGTTGTTTTTCTCTGCCGGGGATGAATTTTCTTTCTTCTCTAACCCTGCCGCCGCTTCTTCTGGCCGGACATTATATTTTTGCCCTGGTTATTCTCTTCCCGGTAAACCTCTATCTTCTCCCATTCATGAATCTTCAGCCACTCATTGCGGGCCTTGGTCTCTGGGAAGTCGCCCTGCAGCTGGTGTGTTTCCCCTTCTATTTACCCTTTTTATAAACTAATCCGGGTAATTTTGGCCGGGGATAATAAATATGTTTTAACTATGGGTGGGATAAGGTAATATCTATTCCAATTAAAAATAATTTGAAAGGAGTTGTTTTAAAATGGCAGACGAGAAAACAATTATGGATGACATCGGGATTAATGCCGGTCGAATTTATCGTTTCCTGGAGGATCACCAGGAGGGAGATTCACCCGTAAAGGCTACTCAAGCCAAGGACGAGTTGAATCTTTCCACTTCTGATGTTTATCTCGCCCTGGGCTGGCTGGCCCGGGAGGACCAGGTTGAAGTCCTGAAAAAAGGTAATTCCGTTCGGATAAATATTAATTTTTAACGGATGAAGAAAGCTCTAATTACCGGGATCACCGGCCAGGACGGCTCATACCTGGCGGAATTACTGCTGGATAAAGGGTATGAGGTTCATGGGATTCGGAGGCGGACTTCGGTATTTAATACCGCTAGAATTGACCACCTCTATGAGGATCCCGAGCTCCAGGAAAAACGTTTGTTTTTGCACTATGGAGATATGGTTGACGCCAGTAACCTGAGCCGGTTGGTTGAAAAAATTGAACCGGATGAGATCTATAACCTCGCCGCCCAGAGTAACGTGGGAGTTTCTTTTGTCCAGCCTGAGTACACAGCTGACGTGGATGGATTGGGAACACTGCGCCTGCTCGACGCTATCCGGGAAGCACGCGTGGAGACTCGAATTTATCAGGCCTCGACGAGTGAACTGTATGGCGACGTGAAGGAAGTTCCGCAGGATGAAAAGACGCCTTTTCATCCTAAAAGTCCCTATGGCTGCGCCAAATTATATGCTTACTGGATAACCCGCAATTACCGGGAAGCCTACGGTATGCACGCTTCAAATGGCATCCTGTTTAATCATGAGTCCCCCCGCCGGGGCAAGCGCTTTGTTACCCGGAAGATCACCCGGGCGGTGGCTCGAATCAAGCATGGGCTTCAGGATAAATTATTTTTGGGGAATATGGATGCTCAACGTGACTGGGGGTTTGCCCCTGAATACGTGCGGGCAATGTGGATGATGCTTCAGGAGGATGAGCCGGGGGATTACGTGGTGGCCACCGGTGAGACTCACTCGGTGCGGGAGTTTGCAACCCTTGCTTTCAACTGCGCGGGATTTGATATCACCTGGGAAGGCGCCGGGACCGACGAGGTGGGCCGGGATAAGGATTCCGGCCGTGTTCTTGTGGAAGTTGATCCCGAATATTACCGGCCGGCGGATGTTGACCTGTTAATTGGTGATCCTTCCAAAGCTCGCGAAGAGCTTGGCTGGGAAGCTCAAACTTCCTTCCAGGATCTTGTTGAGAAAATGGTAACCCATGATCTTGAACAGGAAGCTCCCGCTTGATTTTAATTTATCGAAAAATCATGCACCTGATTCGGGAGAGGTAAGATGGATAACTATAGAATATTTATTTTCACATTGATTGCCCTTTTATTGGTTGTAGCGGGAGGGTATTTAATTTATCCCGTTAATCTCTCCGGGGAAGAGTCCGGAGTAAAAAACGGTCCGGAGAATTCATCCGGGGCATCGGGTTTGTCGATTCCCGACGATTATAAACACAAGGTAACTGTTTACTGGTTCTGGGGGGAATCCTGCCCGGTTTGTGCCCGGCAAAAGCCTCTTATTGGACGCTGGGCTAATCACAGGGCGGTTAAAATCAAGCGTTTTGAAATCGAGAATAACGAGGATAATCGACAGTTGTTGACCGCGGTGGCCCAGGCCTACGGTGTCCAACGGGTGGCAATTCCGGCTACATTTGTGGGGGATAAAGTCTGGATTGGTTTTGCTTCGGAGCTCGTTGATAAAATGGAAGGGGCAATTGTAGATTGTACCACCGGCGAGAAAAAATGTCCCCATCCTACCGATAAGGTAAGTCCCCTGCGTCTTCCCTGATTTTAAAAATAGCTCCTGGACTCAGTTTATAATTTCTTCTGTTGTTGCCGTGTCTATTCCCCTGTTTTTCCAGTTTTCAAGCAGTTCTTTCCCTTTGGCAGGATTAAGGGCTTTTGTCGCATCTTCGACCACGGTAACGTTGTAGCCCTGTTCATAAAATCCCTCGCTGGCAAAACGGACGCAGACGTCAAGCGTAACCCCGAAGATTACAATCCGGGCGGGGTTTATTATTTCCAGCGCTGGTTGGACGTTGGGGTTGGAAAAAACATCAAATTTCTGTTTCCGGAAATATATCTCTCCCTCGTGGTTACGGATTTTTTGTTCCAGTACATTTTTTTCCAGGGGGGCTGAATGGATCCACAGCGGATCTTCAGGGGCTGTTTCTTTTATTTTTTCCTGTCCTTTTTCCCCGGCCAGACAGTGGGCGGGAAAAGTTTCCTCAAAATCGGGCTCTTCGGTAATTTCTTCATCTTCCGGTTCGTGATAATCAACGCTACCCAGGATGGGAATGTTTTTTTGGCGGGCGGAGCGGAGCAGTTTTCCCAGGTTGTCTTTGATTTCAACTGCTCCTTCCACCGCCAGATTACCCTCCGGTTCAATAAAATCTACCTGGGTGTCCACGTCCCAGAAAATAGTAGTCATCCGGAAAACCTCCCGCGCCACTTTTGGAATAATTCTTTCTCGTCCTCATAAGTTATTTTTTCTGCAGTTTCATCGGCTTCCAGCCAGCAGAAGTCCTGGTGTTCGTGAGAGATTTTAACTTTCGCCTCCTCAACTTCACCGGCAAAAAAGACTACTTCCTTGTATCGTTTTTCTCCCTCCCAGGTGTAATAATAATCAATTTTTTCCTCAAACTCCGGGTGAATATTTTTAGCCTCCAGGGAAGTTTCTTCCTTTAGTTCCCGCCGGGCCGCCTCCAGGGCTGTTTCTCCCGCTTCTACATGGCCCTTCGGAAATCCCCAGTGCCCCTGGGGATAATGAAGGAGTAAGTATAAATATTTGTCTTCCACGCATTTGTAGGAAATAATCCCGGCGGAAAGTTCTTCCTTCATTGTTTTTCTGGCCCGTTGATACCGGATAATTTTCGAGCAGCAAGGGTTTTGTAAAACAATCTTTTTAACCGGGGATGGGAGCGAAAGCGGCTATAGGCGGCTATTTCTCCGCAAAATTGTCTGAACTGAGCGGCCAGCTTCTCATCAATTTTATCCCGCCCGAGCAGCCGGGAGGTTAACTTCTTCAGTTTTTCTGTTTTTGCCGGACAGAAATTCCGGGGGAGATCCACGTCTTCATAGGGCGGGGAGAAAGGATTGCTGTCCAGTTCCTCCGCAACGCCGGGATCGGTTTCACTCAACTGCCCGGATAGTTGCTCAAGGGCCTGCCGGTTGGGTTTGCCGGCTCGTGCTTCTCCGGCAATAAATATTCTGCCGTGGTCAGTGGCGCAATTTTCATCAGTTTTAAATCCCCAATCCCCCCGCCAGTTGGAAGAATTTGAATTATAATTTATCAAATAACCGGTGGAGTTTGGCCGGAAGGAAAAATTAAAATAGTTGCCAAGCAGTCCGGTTACCGCTGAATCAGCCCCGGGGAGGACAAAGCCGTCCTCCAGGAGGTCGATGGCTGCCGGGGTGCTAACCACGAGGACCCGGGCGGCTAAGGTCCTGTGGGAGTTGTTTTTTTCGGTTAAAATATAAAATCCTTCCGGCGTGGGCTTAAGATCAACCGGCCGGGCAGCATGAAGTTTGTCGGCCTGTTGTATTTTGTGTAGCTGGTTTTCAAAATTTTGTACCGGGTTTTTACTGTCTGCCGGGAAATACCCGGGGAACTTTTTCGCAACAACTTTTAGATTTTCCAGTTCATGCTCGCCGGGAGGAGAGCCCACCTGGAGAAGGTTGGTTTTACCGGAAGAGAGGAGACTTTCTGTAAGATAAGTTCCAAAAATGTCTGTTCCCAGCAGGGCAATGGAAGTTTTCTTAACCACGGTTATTTCCCCTCCGTAAGCTCAATCATTTTGTCCAGGGCCCGCCGGGCCTGTTGGGAAACTTCTTTGTCCACGTTAATAACATTTTTGGGCGTCCCCGCTTTTATTTCCTCCAGCATCCAGAGAACATGGGCGGGAGTAATCTGGGCCATCCCCAGGCAGGTGTTGCGCTCCGGATCGCCCAGGTGATATATATTTTTTTCCGGGTGTTCCTTCTGCAGGTGAATTATCAGGTTGGATTCGGTCCCAATCGCCCAGCTTGTTCCTGTAGCGGCATTGGTTATGGTCTCGATTATCTGGCCCGTGCTGCCCGCTTCATCGGCCATTTCAACCACGGAATGGCGACATTCGGGATGAACAATGACTTTTACATCCGGATCCTGCTCGCGGATATTGCGCACGTCCTCGGGAGAGAACCGCTGGTGAACCTGGCAGTTTCCCGCCCAGAGAATAACCCGCGCCGTGGATAGCTCCCGGTCGGTCAGGCCGCCGGTCTCCTCCGCCCAGGGGTTCCAGGCGGCCAGGTCGTCTTCGGTGAGCCCGAGTTCAAGGGCGGAATTGCGACCCAAATGTTCGTCGGGAAAAAAGAAAACACGCTGCTCATTTTCCAGTGCCCAGTCAAATAAAGTGGAAGCATTTGAACTTGTGCAGACAGCTCCGCCGTGTTCCCCGCAGAAACCCTTCAAATCGGCGTAGGAATTCATATAGGTAATAGGGGTTATATTTTCAGGATCGAAATGTTTGCTTAATTCTTCCCAGGCCTGCTCGACCTGGACAAGTTCGGCCATTCCGGCCATCGGACAGGCAGCTTCCAGGGCCGGGATAATTACCTGCTGATCATCTCCGGTCAGTATATCGGCGCTTTCGGCCATAAATGTTACGCCGCAGAAGACTATGTAGGGAGTCCCCTCCATTGAAGCGGCAACCTTGGCCAGTTTATAGGAATCACCACTGTGTTCACAGAACGCCAGGACTTCCTCGGCTTGATAGTTATGACCGAGCAGGACCAGTTTATCTCCAAGCTGTTGTTTGAGCTCTTCGATTTGTTCTTCTATCTGTTTGTCGGTTAGCTGGGCGTATTGCTCGGGTATTTTTTCCAGCTGTTCAGCATATTTGAAAATATTCAATTCATCAGAATCCATAGGATTTCGCCACCATGACCGGAATAAATTGATTATAATTGCATTAACGCTGTCTGCTTATGTTTTTTTCTTGCCTTATTGTATCTAATAAAAAATACAGAATGAAGGGAACCACGCTGGCGGCTTGCCCGTAATTGCCGCTCCTGCTCCTGAATCCAGGACTTGATTGATAGATTACAGAAATTTACAATTTAACTGGTGGTTATATAGTTGCCCCTGGTGGGGAAGTTTTTAAGTTGTTATTTTCCAACCATCAACTTTTATACTTTCTAACTTATTTACCGCCTGTCAATTCGGCCCCCGCGCCGGAAGCAAGCATAAAAATAGAATGTCATTCCGGAGCTCCGACTCCGGAATCCATCTTGACTTTGTTTTTTCTTCCCCCATCAATCCTGGGTTTGCCCCCGGAATCCAGCACCTGGTTTTTATTTTGTTGTTTGATTTTAATTTTTAGTTTTTTTCTCTGTCTCCTTTCAAACTTATAACTACCTGTGATACCATAAACTTCAATTTAACCTGGATTTAACGTTTCCTGAACACCAAACAAAGGATTTGATCCGGATGATTGCAGTTGTGGGCGGAGCAGGATATGTGGGCGGCAGCGTGGTCGAGTATTTACTGCAGGAAGGGGAAGAAGTCTGCGTGGTTGATGATTTTTCCACGGGCCATCCGGAGACCATAGAAGCATTGCCCGGAGAGGTTCCTTATTACCGGGGAGATATGGCTGATCCGGAGCTTATTTTTCGGGTGACAGAAAAACATGATATCGACGTGGTAATGCATTTTGCCGCCCTCGCCCTGGTTGGCGAATCGATGGAACAGCCGGATCGCTACTGGGAGCATAATTTTGTCAAATCACGGCGGATGTTTGAGGCTTTTAGCAGTTCAGGGGTTAAAAACTTTATATTTTCCTCCACGGCAGCCGTCTATGGCGAACCAGGGGAAATTCCGATAACCGAATCCCATCCCACCCAACCTATAAACCCTTACGGCCGTTCAAAAAGGGCGGTTGAATGGTATCTTGAGGATATCTATGAACCGGATGACGTTAATTCAGTCTGCCTGCGCTATTTTAATGCTGCCGGTGCCGGAGATCGAGTGGGGGAGGACCATGCTCCGGAAACGCACCTTATCCCCCTTGTCTTGCGCACGGCAGCTGGAGAGAGAGAATCCCTGGATATCTATGGCACTGATTATAATACCCGCGATGGCACCTGTCTTCGCGATTTCATCCATGTGAAAGACCTGGCCCGGGCACACCTGAGGGCCAAACAAAAAATTAAACAGCTGAACTGTGAACGGATAAACCTGGGCACGCAGAATGGCCATACGGTTAAGGAAATTATTGAAACGGCCCGGGAAGTAACCGGCAGTGAGATTCCGGCTGAAGA